>NZ_JAJMOZ010000019.1:0-70262 GCF_020991525.1 Flavobacterium sp. EDS | reverse complement strand
TTGATGTCTTTTTTGTTTTTATTAAAATAGTCTTTTTATAAAAGTTCTTTGTTCCTTGCTTCTTTTACCAAATCATCATTTGTTCCTTCATTTACGTTTAGCAGTCCTTTCAAATTTTCTATCCTCTTTACTGTTGCTTTTAAAGAGATCGGAATATAATGCGGAATTTCATCTATCTTGGTTCCCTTTGACAAATGAAAAAGAATCTGCTCATCTAGCTGATCTATTTCTATCGAATCTTTTGGGGATTCTTTTAACATTTCGATAACCGACTGACTATAATAAGTTTTATCTTTCATAACATTATCAAAAGCAAAAAGCAATTCATCAAATGTTAAATCATTTTTTATAATTAACCCTTTAGGTTTTATCGTTCTAATAATGGTTTTTATTTTTAGCAATTCGGTATACATTGTCAGCAATATTATTTTACAATGGGGCATGTGTTCCATAATAAGCTTTGCCAAATCTTCTCCCGAATATATTTCCTTTTCTTCATAAGCTGGCATACTTATGTCTAAAAATGCAATATCAAAATCTGCTATTTTAGGATCTATAATACTATCATATCCTGACTTACAATCTTTGGCCTGAGTGATTAAAAAATCATACTCTTTAGGTTTGTATCTTGTAATTGCATTTTTATACCCTTCAATTATAAAAGGGTGATCATCTACTATTAGTATATTGTTCTTAATTATTTCTTCTGGGGCTTTATCAATTGTCATTATTCTGTAGGTTTATTTTTTGATCAATCGGTATTTTAATTACTATATTGGTTCCTTCTACTTTATTAGATTTAACATCAATAGTTCCATTACATTCTTTGGTACGATAAAAAATATTTTGCAAACCAATTCCTTTTTTAGTTCTCTTGACATTAAACCCTACTCCATCGTCAGCTATTAATAAAGACAAGTAATTAACTTCATTTTTAAGCTCTATTTTTATTGTTTTTGCATGTGCATATTTGTTACAATTTTGCAATGCTTCTTGAATAATTCTGTATAAATTTATTTTAATAGAGTTACTAACCAAATCCCACCTAATACTCGAATCGATATTTGTAATCAATTTTGAGTCAAAAGTACCTTTTTGATTCTCCAATAATTTGTTAACAATAACAGCAAAATTATTAATCAATTCTGATTTCTCTTTGTTCAAATCATGTGAAATTTCACGAATATCTTGTTCGATCTCTCTCAAATCTGATAAATATTTTTTACGCTTTACAGGTGCTGTTGCATCATCTATTTTATCCAAACTATCTAAACTAATTCTGACTCCGAACATTCTACCCAAAATTCCATCATGTAAATCTTGAGCAACCTTTTTCTTTTCTTTTATCCTAATTGTCTCAATTGCATTTTGTTGTGAAATCATTAAATTATAAATATCTTCATTAGCGACCTGCTGTTGTTGTTTAAAAAGCAGTTCTCTATTTTTGGATTTTTGTGTCAAATAAGCATAAAAAAAGACCCCTAGCAAACCACAGATACTAAAAACATACATCAGTGTTCTATTTTGAATATTTAAACTCGTATTTTCATCTTTTATTTCATTTGTTTCATATTCTATTCGGGAAAATTTCTCTCCCATCTTTCTTTCTTCTTTTTGCAATTTTTCATTAATCTGAATATATTCTTTTGAATAAGCCGAAGCTTTTTTAGGATCAACAACAGCGATTTGCTTTAGAGCCTCTAAAATATTCCTAAGTCTATTAGATTTTCTAGACAAGCCAAGTGCTTCTTCAGAATAATGTATTGCTTTTAAAGTGTCTTTTTTATATGAATAATACTCTGACAGATGCATTTTGTTAAGTATTATTCCCGAAGTTAAATTTAAACTATCCCTTATCTTTAAAGCCTTATAAAACTGTTCTGGAAGCCCTTCAGATTCTTTTAATTTAAATCTAGAATAAGCAAAATTATCTAACAACATGGCATACAAGGTCGTTTTTTCTTTAAATAAGTTCTTTTGTTCTAACCCTTTTTGAAAAGATTCTTTTGCTTGTTTATAATTGTATGTGCTTAAATAAACAAAACCAATGTTGTTTAGTGAAGTTGCTTTTAACTGAAGATCTGAAGCAATAGATTTATCGCCAAGAGTACCTAAAGCCTTATTATGAAATTCTAACGCTTTATTAAATTCTTCTTGTTCATTATATATTACTCCTAAAAGATTATACGAATCATATAATAAGTTACTTACATTTTTTTGCTGTTTTAAAATCCGTAAAGCTTTAAAAACTGTTATTTCGCTTTCGAAAAGATCTCCTACGCTAAATTGTAAATTTGCTTTACTTAAAAAGGTTTTCGCCAGATTATATTTATCATCAGTACGAAGATATACTTTCTCTGCCTTAAAATAGTTC
Organism: Flavobacterium sp. EDS; assembly: GCF_020991525.1. NCBI lineage: Bacteria > Pseudomonadati > Bacteroidota > Flavobacteriia > Flavobacteriales > Flavobacteriaceae > Flavobacterium > Flavobacterium sp. EDS. The sequence continues at coordinate 67,888 of NZ_JAJMOZ010000019.1, read as the reverse complement.
ATAAAAGCACTATCCGGAACCGCTCTTAGACTATAGTAATCTCCTAAGTAAGTATACGCTTTAGCCATATGAATTGAATCATAGCTATTTTTTGATCGTTCTAAAATTAATTTTGATACCTCTTCATATGAAGGCCAATCACTCATATTATAATACCGATTAGCTACTTTAAATAAATTTACTTTATTAAGCGAGTCATCCTTTTGATTTATAATTATGGTAAATGCTTTTTTATTATAGTCTTGTTTGTCCTTAAATGGCAAATTAACATCGTTTGCCAATGATAAATATACTGGTAGACTATCTATAGAAGAATGCAGGCTATTGTTTTTCCTGTTTTTATTGGTACACCCAAACAAGACAACAAATAATAACAATAATATAGAGTAGTTATTTTTCAATATTTTTTTGAGTTTCATCAAAAATAGTAAAACTATCCATACAAAAAAAGGCTACCAAAAAATTGACAGCCTTAATACAAAATATGTGTTTTTATTTTAGTCTTGTTTTCTTCCTCCTCCAACTGAAACACCACCGTCTATAGGTTGTCTGTAATTAGCTGTTGACGCTACTTGTGCTGCAAATATATCTTGTTTTCTTCCTCCTCCAACTGAAACACCGCCATCTATTGGATTTTTCAAACTACTTACTGTTTCTGATGAAATAATGTTTTCTGGTGTAGTAAAAGAAGTTGCTACTAATACTAAAGAAAATAATGCGATTGTTGTGAATGACTTTTTCATGATTTGGGATTTTTTATTGTTAGTGTTTTTTTACATTTTTAATGACCGCTTATTGCTAAATCATGATGTAAAATTAGTACTGTTGTTCCCTTTTCAATCCAATAAAAAGCCATATATGGTGGAATGACACCAAATGATAGCGTACGTAGGTCAAATACGTGTAAATACTTAGTTTTTAGACTTCTATATAGTTCCCATTAGCAAATTCGGTAATTATTATCTCTACATTTCTTTTATAAGTCTTCGAAAACGGAAGCTTTTTTGTAGAGTGTTTTATGTAACACACTGAGTTCCCAGTATGTATTCTCGCAATATGGTTTCTGTTAATAATATAACTGTTGTGAATGCGTATAAATGGGTGTAATAAAATTGCTTCAAAATATTTCAAAGTTTTAAAAGCTGTTATCATTTCACCTGTATTTAAATAAATATCCGTCGAATTATTATCTGCTTGGATATAGGTAATATCTTTTGCTTGTATATAACGATAATCTCCATATGATTTAACACATAGTACTAGCCCTTGATTATTTTTTTGTAGTCCTATTGCATCTGCCTGGAGAGCTCCTTTATAATTTGGAACGGTTTCATTACTGATTAAATTTACCTCATGATTAGGCAGGTCTAATTTCAACATAGTTTTAAGCAAATCTGCACGTTTTATAGGCTTTAGCAAATAATCCATCACTCCATACTTAATTGCATCAAATGCAAATTCTTTTTTGGTTGTCGTAATTATAATTTTGGGAACAATTTTTAAATAATGATACAGTTCATTAATAAATACTAATGATAGATTACTTGTCTTATCATCGGGATCAATTTCAAGAAATATTAGATTCGGATTATGTTCTAAAACTAAATTCAATCCTTGCTTATATGTATTTGCACTAGCAACAAAAATTAGTTCTGAAAAACTATCGGCTACTTCCCTGGTTCTCAAAACACTTTCTTGACTATCATCAATAATAATGTATAAATAATTTTTCAATGTGTTTGTTTGTTAGTGGTATTATTTAATAATAAACGAAATGATGACTCTTAAATTTATTCTCTTATATAAGGCTAAAAAAAGAATCTTATTTTTAGTTTTCATTAAGAGATTAAAATTACATATTTTCCCTTTTTTAAACATTTTATTGTTGATACATTTTAAACAAATGTTAACACATAAGGATAAAGTGCAAATATATCCGATGAAATACATAAAATAAAGTCTCGCTAGATATATTATTCCTATTTTATATATTAGAAAAACAATCTTTTACAAACAAAAAAAGCTTCTCATATGAGAAGCTTTTTTCTATTTAACTAATTAACACACAAAATATTGTGCATTATTATTACATTTTCATCAACCAGTTTTTCATTGATACTTCGTCTTCTATAATCGATCTCAAATCGGCTATAGCAACACGATCTTGTTTCATCGTATCTCTATGACGAATGGTTACTGTTTGATCTTCGATAGTTTGATGATCTACAGTAATACAGAAAGGAGTTCCCAAAGCATCTTGTCTTCTATAACGTCTTCCTACTGCATCTTTTTCATCATAAGAAACATTGAAATCCCATTTTAAATCTTCAATTATTTTTTTGGAGATTTCAGGCAATCCATCTTTTTTTATCAATGGTAAAACGGCTGCTTTAGTTGGCGCTAGAACTGCTGGTAATTTTAATACTGTTCTTGTTGAGCCATCTTCTAATGTTTCTTCTTTTAACGAAGTAGCAAAAACTGCCAAGAACATTCTATCTAGTCCTACTGAAGTTTCTACAACATAAGGAACATAATTTTGATTCAATTCAGCATCAAAATATTGTAATTTTCTACCAGAAAATTGTTCGTGTGCTTTCAAATCAAAATCAGTTCGAGAATGAATTCCTTCTAATTCTTTGAATCCAAAAGGAAAATTAAACTCGATATCGGCAGCAGCATTAGCATAATGCGCTAATTTTTCGTGATCGTGAAAACGGTAATTTTCTTTTCCTAATCCTAAAGACAAATGCCAGTTTAAACGTGTTGTTTTCCAGTGTTCGTACCATTGCATTTCTTCTCCTGGACGTACAAAAAATTGCATTTCCATTTGTTCAAACTCACGCATACGGAAAATAAATTGTCTTGCAACGATTTCATTTCTAAACGCTTTCCCTGTTTGTGCAATACCAAAAGGAACTTTCATTCGTCCTGATTTTTGTACATTCAAGAAATTCACAAAAATACCTTGAGCTGTTTCTGGGCGTAAATATAAATCCATTGCAGATTCTGCAGATGCTCCTAATTTAGTACCAAACATTAAATTGAATTGCTTTACATCTGTCCAGTTTCTAGATCCAGTTTCTGGATCTGCAATTTCTAGTTCTTCGATTAAAGCTTTAACATCTTCTAAATCTCCATTACCTAAAGAGCGTCCCAGACGTTCTCTAATTTCTTTTTCTTTTGCTAAATATTCAATTACTCTGGCATTTGTAGTTACAAATTCCTGCTCATTGAATGCATCTCCAAAACGAGCACTCGCTTTTTCAATTTCTTTTTTAGCTTTTAGATTTAGTTTTTCAGCATAATCTTCTACTAGAACATCAGCTCTATATCTTTTTTTAGAATCTTTATTATCGATTAATGGATCATTAAAGGCATCAACGTGGCCTGAAGCTTTCCAAGTTGTTGGATGCATTAATATTGCAGCATCTAAACCTACAATATTTTCGTTCATCTGAACCATTGATTTCCACCAATATTCACGGATATTTTTCTTTAATTCTACTCCGTTTTGCGCATAATCATATACTGCACTTAAACCATCGTATATTTCGCTTGACGGAAAAATAAATCCGTACTCTTTTGCGTGCGAAACTACATTCTTAAATAAATCGTCTTGTTTTGCCATAGTAATGCAAAAATATAAAAAGTACTTGTAAAAAAAAGAAAAATTACAAAGATTGAGACTTGAATTTCTTTATTTTTGTAACCAAATTCTTTCTATTTGTGTTTAATTACATTATTAACCTGTTTTTTCCAAAAGCGTGTGCTGGATGCCACTCTTTTTTAATGGCAAATGAAATTATTATTTGCACGATTTGCAGACATGAAATGCCTTTGACTCAATATTATTTAAATCCAAAAAATGAAGCTTCTAAAAAATTTTATGGAAAAATTGATGTCGAACATGTTTCTGCTTTTCTTTATTTCAATAAAAAGGGGATTGTACAGGAACTCATTCATAATTTAAAATACAAAGGGCATCAAAATATAGGTACCCTACTTGGACAATGGCATGTTGAAGATTTAAAAGAATTAAAACTAGCTACACCTTTTGATGCAATAATACCTGTTCCGTTACATCGAAAAAAATTCAACGAAAGAGGCTACAATCAAGTAACTACTTTTGGGCTTGCTCTTTCAGAAGGTTTAAACATAGATTATAATGACTCTATTTTAATTAGAACCAGATATTCTAAAACTCAATCTAAAAAAAATCTTTTGGGAAGATCCGAAGGACTTTCAGAAATATTTGACGTTTGCTTTACAGACAACGAACACAACAAACATTTTCTGCTTATTGATGATGTAATTACAACAGGGGCTACACTAGAAGCTTGTTCCCGTGCATTGCAGAAAATTCCTGGTATAAAAATTAGTATCGTTTGTATGGCAATGGCGCATTCTTAAACTGCATTTACTACTATTCGAAAACAACCTTTTTTACCATTTTTCTATCCCCTTCATAAACAGCTAGAAAATAAACTCCTGGAGCTACTTGATTTTTCAACTGAATGTTTTGCTTAAAGTTTGCCATACTTTCAAATGTATTCTTATACACTTCTTTTCCTAAACTATTATAAATAAAAACCCTAACTCCTTCATTTGATTCACTTCTAAAAGCAATATCAAAATCTCCCTTATTAGGATTAGGCGAAACTGTAAACTCTTTTATTTCAACAATAACTTCTGTTTGTAAAGTATATTTTTTTGTACAAATTTCAATCGAAGCAGAATCCAGTTTACCATCTCTCCCTACATATGCATCTCTAACTTTTAATGTCCAAGTTCCTTGTGGATCTTGACTATTAAAGCCACTTAATAAATCTGTTGGTGTTATTACTTGTAAAGTTGTTTTCGAGCAATTTAAAACCTCTCCTATATCATCATATTTAAGCACTAAACTCCCTGCTCCATCTGTACAATTTTTATTAAATAATCGTACTATTGTTCCTTGAGGATTTACTAATTGCATTTCGACATCTGAGAATCTTGCGTGTGTTAATCCTACAGAAACATTTACATCCGAAATAGTTCCTAAGTCTCCAGGAACAGTTATTGTTCTTGTTGTATATGATGCTGCATTAGGAATTGCAAATCCAGCATTAACAGGATATGAAACACATGAAGATTCAACTCTATATCCAATTGCAAATGATTTACTATTTACTGCATAATAAATATTATCCGTAGGCTCTATTAAAATTCTGCAGTTTGTAGCTGTTATATCTACTGGAACAGTAATGGTTTGAGAGCCATCATTTGGTGTATTTGCTATTAAGACAATCGGAAATGTCAAACCTCCATCTGTAGAGAGTTTTACATTTACATTTGTAGAACCTGCCAAAGTATTGGTTTTAGCCACATCCCAAGTAATTATCTGACTCGTTCCATGTAGCCAAGCGGTATTATCTGTATTTTGAGATGTTACTACAAATGGACCTACGTTACCATTTACATTAACAATCATTTCGTCTGTATTTGTTTGTGCTGTCCCTGAAGCCCCATTATCGCGACCTGTTAATGTAAAATGCAATGTTCTGCCAATTGACGGAACTGACTCCCAAGTACTTCTTAAATTTCCTGAAAGAACGATGTCTAAACTTGGCATATATCGAATAGGCGTACTTACAGGAGAAAAAGACCTGAACAAAGGTCCATCTGATTTATCAGGCTTGGCAACACTAAAACCTCCTGATGATGATGTCGCAGAATCATTTTGTTCCCAACAATAGGTAATTGTACCCCCATTGCTATTTGATCCAGTTCCTTTTAGTACAAAAGCCGTACTAAATGGAATTGTATAATCAGCCCCTGCATCAATCGTAGGTGGGTTGTTTATTAATGGTGTACTTACTGGGCATGATTTTCTAGCTAAGTTATTCTGAATCTGTAAAATACTAGCATAAGCAAAATAGTCATCTGAATGATCTTGAATATTAAACTCTTCTGCTTCTATTACCCCTGCATATCCCATAATTGTAGTACCGCTCCCAGGTTCTACATTTACTCCAGTGCCTTCAATATCGTATGAATAGGTATGGTTTGCTCCCAATTGGTGGCCCATTTCGTGTGCCACAAAATCAATATCAAAATTATCTCCTTGTGGTTTTCTATCTGCTGGAGAAGTAAAACCCCTTCCTTTCATCGAATCTACACAAACACAACCTATGCATCCAGCGTCACCTCCACCTCCTGATGCACCAAATAAATGACCTATATCATAAGTGTTTTCGCCAATACTATTCGTTAAATTAGTCTGAAGCTCTTGCTTCCATGCACCTTTAACTCCTACTGAAGCGTCTGAATAAGGATCTGTAGTAGCATTTGTATATATAAGAATGTCATTATTTGCAATTAGAATTAATTTTAGAGACAGATCTTTATTAAAGACTCCATTAACTCTCGTCATTGTAGCATTCATTCCTTCTAATGCACTTTGTTGTGTACCACCATAAAAGGCAGCATATTCACCTGTACAAGACAATGCCAATCGCAATGTTTTAAATACTTTATTATTAGCTGTTATTTTAGCTGTTTTATCTTTTAAATCTTGATTTAGCGCTACCTCTTTTGTATTACATGTTAATGGTAAACTTCCTTTTCCTCTATTTTTGGCAGTAAACAAAATATATTCATCAGTATTTGCATCGACTGACTCAATAAATTCAGATGCATTATCTGCTCTTAAAACCATTGTTTGAATTCCTGCTGGCGAAACACTAAAGTGTATTCTTTCTTTTTTATCTTTACTACTTATTCCTTCATAAGCTCTAATATCTGGGTATTTAGCCTGCAATTGGGCATCAAAATTAGAAGATTCCCAAACGGTATATTTTTCAAAAACTCCATCTATATTAGGAATAGTAATTTCGACTGTATTTTTCTTATCTGCTTTAAGCAATGTACCTGAAAGTTTTTCTTTTAAAAAAGCTTCATTCAACTTATAAATAATCTTTTCTCTATCTTGAGAATTCAAATTCCCCCTCTCTGTAGTTGAACTTTGACTAACTTTTTCCCACATTTCATTACTTTGTGCCTGAATTTGAACTGAACAAAGTGCAATTAACAAAAGAAGTATAGTTTTTTTCATGTTGAGAAATATTAATAGCTCAAAATTAATCCAATTAAAGATAATAAAATTATTTAATCGTCAAGTAATAACATAAAACCGTCAAATAAGAGGCATTTTTACTAAATCAGTACAAAAATTCAATTCCCCTTACTATTAGATTTAAAATAGATAGTATAAATTTGCAACATCTTAAACTATTTGCTTTGAAGCTCTTTCATTCTATAAACGATTTTCGATCTACCAAGAAAACAATATTAACTCTTGGCACCTTTGATGGTGTTCATATCGGCCATAAAAAAATACTTGAAAAGATTACTCAAAATACCCAAGACGGAAAATATGAGAGTTTAGTTCTTACTTTTTTTCCTCATCCAAGAATGGTTTTACAAGAGAAATCAGAAATAAAGTTACTGAATACTATTGCTGAGAAAACAAACTTACTAGAGAAAACAGGAATAGAAAACCTTGTAATTCACCCTTTTAACGAAAGCTTTTCAAGATTAACTGCCGAAGAGTTTGTAAGTTCAATTTTAGTAGATCAATTTCATATCCAGAAAATAATCATCGGTCACGACCATCGTTTTGGAAGAAACAGAACTGCTGACATTAATGATCTAATAGCCTTTGGTGAGCAATATGGCTTTGAAGTAGAGCAAATTTCAGCACAAGAGATAAAAGATGTATCTGTAAGTTCTACAAAAATAAGAAAAGCATTAACCGAAGGCGACATGAATTTGGCTAATGAATATTTAGATTATGAGTATTTCTTGACTGGTACTGTTGTAAAAGGAAAACAATTAGGCAGAACCATTGGCTTTCCAACAGCTAATCTTAAAATTGAAGAGGAATACAAGTTAATTCCTAAAAATGGAGTTTATATTGTAAAATCTACAATTAATGAAAAAGAAGTTTATGGGATGATGAATATTGGCCTTAACCCAACTGTAGGCGGTCAATCTCAATCTATTGAAATTCATTTCTTAGATTTTAATCAAGATATTTACGATTTAGAAATTGCCGTTTCATTATTACAATATATTCGTGAAGAACAGAAATTCGGTTCTGTAACTCTTTTAAAAGAACAATTAGAAGACGATAAAAAAACAACTTTAGATTTTATAAATAAATTATAACCCAATATTTTTTTGTCGTATTCATAATGACAACGTAGCATTTTTTTTAGTAAATTTGATAATCATATCACTGTATATCAATTAAATAGTACTAACTTCTTAAAAATTATCGTTATGAAACTTTCAAAAGAATTGTACAACGGAATTCTCATATTCCTTGGCATTGGTGTTTATTTTTTATTAATGAATGTTTTAGGTCTTGCTCATATACTTTACTTACGCGCACTTAACGTAGCTTTTGTAGTTTATGGAGTAAACAGAACTATTAAGATGAATCTTGCTGAAGGAGAAAACAATGCTGTTTCTAATGCCATTTCGGCTATGACAACATCAGTAATTGGTGTTTGCCTCAGTATCCTTGGATTACTTATTTACAGTTATGCGAAAGGTGGAGATGCTTACGTAAAAACCTTATCTGCTACTTTCATGTTCGGTGGCAATCCCTCTGTACCCACTTATTGCATTTGTTTATTATTTGAAGGTATTGCTTCTTCGGTGGTTGTAACCATGTTATTAATGCTATATTGGAATAACAAATATGCAGCAGATTGATCTTTTTTTTTTGTAACTGTCTAAAAAAAATTCTCAATAAATAGATAGATTTCAGAAGAATAAATTATTGTTTTTGAGATTTAATTGCTAACATGCATCTAAAATCCATGTCTTAAAATATAATTACAAAAACTTTTAACACACTGAATTTTAAATACTGAAATTTATTTTACGGAATAGTACATTGATTCATTAGAACAATTTAACTACTTTTGGAGCATCAAAAAATCGCATAGATGAACAGTACAAAACACAATTGGACGAAAGACGAGATTATCGCTATATATAATAAACCAATGATGGATTTGCTTTATGAAGCAGCATCAATTCACAGAGTAAATCATGATCCAAATGTAGTTCAGGTATCTACTTTGCTATCTATTAAAACTGGTGGTTGTCCAGAAGATTGTGGTTATTGCCCTCAAGCTGCACGTTATCATACTGGAGTAGAAGGAAATGACTTAATGTCGGTTAGCCAAGTAAAAGCTCAAGCTTTGCGTGCAAAATCTGGTGGTTCATCTCGTGTATGTATGGGAGCTGCTTGGAGAAACGTAAAAGACGGCCCTGAATTTGACCAAGTTCTAGAAATGGTTCGTACCATTAACAAATTAGACATGGAAGTATGTTGTACTCTTGGTATGATAACTGAAAACCAAGCACAACGTTTGGCTGAAGCAGGTTTATATGCTTACAATCATAACTTAGATACATCTGAAGAATATTATAAAGAGGTTATTTCGACTCGTGGTTTCGAAGATCGTTTACAAACTATCGAGAATGTTCGTAAAACCAATGTTACAGTTTGTAGTGGAGGAATTATTGGTATGGGAGAAAGTATCGAAGATCGTGCTGGAATGCTAGTTGCTCTTTCTACTTTAAATCCTCAACCAGAATCAGTGCCAATTAATGCACTAGTTGCTGTAGAAGGAACTCCAATGGAAGAAGAGAAACCAGTTGAAATTTGGGAAATGATTCGTATGGTTGCTACAACTAGAATCATTATGCCAGAAACTCAAGTACGTTTATCGGCTGGAAGAACTAATATGAGTCGCGAAGGACAGGCAATGTGCTTTTTTGCTGGAGCTAATTCAATCTTTGCAGGCGATAAATTACTTACCACGCCAAATCCTGATGTACACGAAGACATGAAAATGTTTGACCTATTAGGATTGATTCCTCAAAAACCTTTTACTAAAATTTCTCAACCTGAAACTGTAGAAGCAGAGGATTCTCAATACGCACCACTTGGTGAAAAACCAAAATGGTCTAGACCTGGACATGCTATCGAAAGAAACTTAGAAGCTTCAGGTAAATCTAAATAATCATAATTAGACGACATATAAAATCCCCATCAAATTAAAATTTGATGGGGATTTTTCATTACAGAAAACCATTTATTTTTCGCCAAATGCTCTTGAAATAAAATTTTATACTACTAAAAAAATACTTTCTTGGTTTCTGTACGATTGTCATCAAGAACAACTTTTACTAACAAAATCTGATTACTCGATTTTAAATTTTCTATAATCAATTTAGAGTTTTCTACTTTTTCTTTCTTATAAATTAATTTACCTGATATATCATAAACAAAAATCTTATCTATAATTTGATCAAATCCATTTACTCTAATTTCTTGATTATCTACAACCACCGAAATTGATTTTTTTGAACTATCAAATCCATCTGTACCCAATGTTTTATTTGAATAAAATAATGTAAATCTCTCATCAAAAGTCCCTATTTCCGTTGCAAAAGTATAACCTGTCTCTGTCAAATTATGTATTATACCTAATGTCTTGTCCTCTAAGTAAACGTCTTGATTTGCTAACAATCCATCAGAATGATCAATTGCAATAGTATAATTGCCTATTATTTCCGAACTATATCCCAACACGACTTTATCAGTTACGTCAAAAGGCAACGCACGTCCTTGAATTGTTAATTTTCTATCTGAAATTATACTATACAAGTCTGCCATTTGTTCTACATCAAATTTAGTTCCGTCAAATTTATTCTCAAATTCATTGGTTGCTCCATCAATATACCCAATAAGAACTTGTTTAAAAAAACCATTCGCGTTTTTTAAATTCAACCACAAGCGAACTTCTTTAACAGCTGTTTCTTTGGTTTCTTTAGAAGATCTAAAAAACTGAGCATTATTTCCCACGACCCTCATATCATTATTAAAAACAATAGCACCACTTGAAGCTACACTATAAGCAAAAAAAGACTGCCCAGAAGCTATTAAACCTAACGGAACAGCGTTATTAACTCCCGGATTCAATGCCGCTGATGTTGCTGTTCCTCCTGTAAAATTGTAAACAGCATAATCATTTGCAGTATAAATTTTTTCAAAAGCTCCATCATAAGCAATAGGAGTATTATGTGTCCAAAAATATAGCGTTCCTTCTAAAACAAGTTCGTTTGCTGTTAGAAAAGCTTTCGCATCAATTGCCGAAGGGTATGGATTTCCAATTAAATAAGAGTCGTCTAATACTGTAATTGCTTCTCCTGTAATATTTCCATTATTTGGAGTACCTACAAACGAAACTGATTGTGAATAGGGATAACTAACCACCTCACCATTTGGCCATGTACCAACTCTTGGTACTCGAATAATGTACCCTTTACCTATTTTCATCGTATTGGTAGGCGCCTCAGATATCCAACCACTATTATATGAATACAACTTCTGAGGATCTGAATTTGGCGATAGTAAATTAAATTTTTGTCCAGATACTGGAGAGGACCAATAGCTATAATCAAGCGCATTCATTGCAGTCGATGTACGGTTATAAATAATATCACCAGAATTAGAAACATTGTCCGTTTGAAGCAAACTTGCATTATTCATAAAAGTTAAACGAGTACCTACTGCTGTACTAACATCAACTGCTTTTACGATAGACAATGTCGCTCCTGAATTGAAGGTAACCTTAACACCCGAATTTACCTGGCATGAACATCCATTTAAATCACCTGCACTTCCTGCTTGAGAATCATAATTTCCTCCAAAAACAATATTCTGATTTATATTAGGGGTACTATTTGTCCAATCCGAACCATCCCAATAATTAGTCACTAAATCTCCAACTGTAGCAGTAACTGAAGCCATAGATGTACAACCTGTAACTGAATTACTTACTGTAAAAGTATATGTATTGGGCGCAAGATTTGTAATAACAGTACTTGATCCAGAGCCAGTTGTGGTAACTGTGACTGGATTAGTTACTATTGACCAGCTACCTGAAGGCAGACTACTTAAAGCAACACTTCCAAAAGGAACTGTACAGGTTAAAGATGTAACCAATCCGATTACAGGAGGTGTTGTTGAATTAATCGTTATAGACACGGCTTGCACGCTATTACAATTACCATTCGTAATTGTCATTATCCCCGAGTAAGTCCCTCCAATAGTATTCGCAGGGATTACTATTGTATTTATATTTCCTCCCGTTGGTGAAAAAGCAAAAGATGTATTAAGTTGATCTGCTAATAAATTTGCATTCGCAGTAGCATCCCAATCAATGCTATACCCTGTAGGAGTTCCTGCTGTTGCAGTGTATGCTAATGTTGTATTTTGCGAACTTAAAGTTGAACAAATTCCTTCTAAAACTCCTGTTGTAGTAATCGTAGGTGAAGAATTTACTGTAATAGTAAAAGATGTACCGGAACTAATACATCCATTTGCATTGGTAACTGTTAATGTTCCTGTATAAGTACCAACTGCGGTATTAGCAGGAACTGCAATTGTTATGGGAGAAGCTGGTAATGATACGTTTGTAACTGCTACAAAGCTATTTGAAGGAGATGCATTCCAAACAATACTATATGTAGTTGGTACACCTGTAGTAGCACTATAGCTTAAACTTGTATTTTGAGCACTGGTATTAAAACAAACATTTGTAGCTGATGCTGATGCCGTTATTGTTGGTAAAGGATTTACCGTTACCGTAAAAGGTATACCGGAACTAATACATCCATTTGCATTGGTAACTGTTAATGTTCCTGTATAAGTACCAACTGCGGTATTAGCAGGAACTGCAATTGTTATGGGAGAAGCTGGTAATGATGCGCTTGTAACTGCTACAAAGCTATTTGAAGGAGATGCATTCCAAACAATACTATATGTAGTTGGTACACCTGTAGTAGCACTATAGCTTAAACTCGTATTTTGGGCACTCGTATTAAAACAAACATTTGTAGCCGATGCTGATACCGTTATTGTTGGCAAAGGATTTACCGTAATAGTAAAAGGTGTACCTGAACTAATACAACCATTTGCATTGGTAACTATTAATGTTCCTGTATAAGTACCAACTGCGGTGTTGGCGGGAACTGCAATTGTTATGGGAGAAGCTGGTAATAATGCGTTTGTAACTGCTACAAAACTATTTGAAGGAGATGTATTCCAAACAATACTATATGTAGTTGGTACACCTGTAGTAACACTATAGCTTAAACTCGTATTTTGAGCACTCGTATTAAAACAAACATTTGTAGCTGAGGCTGATGCTGTTATTGTTGGTAAAGGATTTACCGTAATAGTAAAAGGTGTACCTGAACTAATACATCCATTTGCATTGGTAACTATTAATGTTCCTGTATAAGTACCAACTGCGGTGTTGGCGGGAACTGCAATTGTTATGGGAGAAGCTGGTAATGATGCGTTTGTAACTGCTACAAAACTATTTGAAGGAGATGTATTCCAAACAATACTATATGTAGTTGGTACACCTGTAGTAGCACTATAGCTTAAACTCGTATTTTGAGCACTGGTATTAAAACAAACATTTGTAGCCGATGCTGATGCTGTTATTGTTGGTAAAGGATTTACCGTAATAGTAAAAGGTGTACCTGAACTAATACAACCATTTGCATTGGTTACAGTCAATGTACCTGTATACGTGCCCGCTGCTGTACCTGCAGGAACTGCAATTGTGATAGGACTTGCTATTAATGAAGCGTTGGTAACTGCCGTAAAACTATTACTCGGAGAAGCATTCCAAACGATACTATACGTAGTTGGAGTTCCTGTTGTAGCACTATATGTTAATGTTGTATTTTGAGCACTTGCATTCAAACAAACACTCGCAGCAGCTACCGATAAGGTTATCGTTGGTAAAGGATTTACAGTGACGGTAAAACTAGATCCAGAACTAACACAACCCCCGACATTTTTAACTGTCAATGTGCCAGTATATGTTCCTGCTGCCGTACCAGCAGGAATCGCTATTGTTATGGGACTTGCTGGTAATGACGCATTAGTAACTGCTACAAAACTATTGCTCGGGGAAGCATTCCAAACTATACTATACGTAGTGGGTGTGCCTGTTGTAGCACTATAAGTTAATGTTGTATTTTGGGCACTTGTGTTCAAACAAACACTTGCTGCAGTTGCTGATAAGCTTATCGTTGGTAAAGTACTTACTGTTATAGACGCAGTATTATTAGTACTTATAGTAGAAGAACAAGCACCTGAAGAAAGATTAGTAATTGTTATAGTACTAGAACCTAAAGCAGTCAATCCTATTGCTGTAAAAGTTCCTGTACCTGCGGTTCCAACTGTCATATTTGCAGTTAATCCTGTAGCACTCGGATTACTTCTATTATAAGTCACTACATAATTACCTATAGGCAATTGTGTAATAATACTTGAACTCAATGTTACTGTAGAGGTAGAGCCAACTGAGGTACATACATCTGTTGCTCCCGTAGCAGTAATATTATATGTTGGACATGTATATGTAATCAATACTTCTCCTGCGCCTCCTGTACCTCCAATTTGAGGCTCCCCTAATGCTGAATTTATCGCTCCACTTCCAGCTCCTCCTGGTGCAGTTCCTATTTTCCCTGGTGCAGTTGCCAAAATTACACTTGAATTAGCACCTCCTCCGGCACCTCCCGAATTTCCGCCAGCTCCTCCAGCTCCTGAGGAAAGACCTAATGACAATAATGCTGAATTACCTGCACCTCCTGCAACACCAGCTATCTTCGTTGTTCCTGCTGATGCTGCAACTGTACCACCTGCTGTCGCACCTGGTGCAGTTCCTGTATTATTAGCACCTCCTCCTGATCCTCCGACTGCCAAAAATGAAGCTTCAAAACCTGTAATTGTAGAATTCCCTCCAGCAGTACCATTAGCTCCTAAGGCTCCAGCAGTTGAAGTCGCAACAACTACACTCAAAGTCGCCCCAGGAACAACAGTAAGTAAAGTACTTACATATGCACCTCCACCTCCACCAGCCGCTCCTCTTCCTGCAAGTAAGCCTGCCCCACTAGCTCCTCCTCCAGACCCACCCCCTCCCCAAGCTTGGGCAGTTATACTGGTAATACCTGCTGGAACTGTAAATGGACCACTTGTTGTAAAAGTGTTAGTAGTTTGGGACCATGAATAAATACAAATAAAAATGAAAAAAAAAGATAATTTTAGTCTCATAATAGTAGGTTTTAATAATAAAAAGACAACTAATTCTTTGCAATATTTATGAGTGGTATTGAAAAAGCAACAGTACTAATTGAGAATTAATTAGTATTATAACCTTTTCCCTTAAGAAGATCAAAATCACATTAAGTTAAAGATAATTACAAAATGCCTTACTAAATTTAATAAAAAAAAAACGAAAACGGCTCTAATTTTATTCATATTAATATGCTCTACAACGACTAAAAACACATTCTCAATAAATATTTAACAAACTAATTACTAATACCTTACAATTAAACTCATTTACCATTACAGTATATATCTTACAAGATTGTATTTCAGCACCATTATTAAGAAGATTAATTCCAAAATAGGCTTAATAACCACAACGAGCTTCAGAAAAAAATTAAAGCTTTACATTTGTTCTTTATTCAACACTAAAATTACAAAAGGCTATATGAAATCGGACTGTACCCCTAAAGAAGCACTACAAAAATTAGAACATTTTTGTGCTTATCAAGAGCGCTGTCATGATGAAGTAATTTCAAAATTGTATAGTCTAAAAATGACCTCCGACGAAATAGACGCTATTCTTGTACAGCTTATAACAGACAACTTCCTTAATGAAACTCGCTTTGCTTGTAGTTTTGCTCAGGGAAAACATCGTATAAAACAATGGGGAAAAATCCGAATTGTAAATGAACTCAAAGCCCGTCATATAACCTCTACCAATATCAATCTTGCTCTTGCAGGAATTAGTAATGAAGAATATCTAGAAACATTTGAGAATCTAACCCAAAAATATTGGAATAGTATACAAGAGAATAATCAGCTTAAAAAACGTAAAAAATTTTGTGATTACATACTACGTCGTGGCTATGAAAGTAATATGGTATATGAAAAAGTAAAAAATCTAGAAACTGAAACAAAATAATTCTCTAGTCTATAAAAACAAAATTACTTGTAATGTATCACTATTTCGAGACAGGACACATTATAAAAACAAAGGGACTATCTAACGATAACCCCTTTTTATTATGCTTTTTCTATTAGAATACTAACGGCATTTCCTCCAAAACCTACCGCATTAATCAAAACCTTATTTATGGGTTTTGTTTGTTGTTGGTCTTCGGTAAAAGGAACTCCAATAAATGTATTATGTTGCATCATTAAAATTGCCATTTCTACACTCAAGATTCCTGAAGCGCCAAAAGTATGCCCAATCTTCCATTTATTAGTAGTCAGCAAAGGAAGTTTAGAATCGAAGATTTTTTGGATTGCTTTATATTCTGTTAAATCGCCTTTTATAGTTCCTGGCGCATGCATTACAATTACATCTACATCTTCAGGGTTTATTCCTTTTAAAGCCATTTTCATTGATTTTTGAAAACAAGTCGCTTCTGCCGAAATAGATATATTATGCTCCAAAACTTCTGTAGCGTATCCTACTCCTGTAATATAGGCAATCGCATTTTCTTTTTCTCCAGCTTCAAGGCAACAAACTGCTGCTCCCTCACCCAAAACCATCGTATTTTGAGTTTTATCCAAATCGAATGCTAGGTTTGGCCACTTATCAGTATTTAAATCCGCTCGAGAGTAAATTTTTAAAGCGCGCATTTGTGCAATCGTAAAATCAGTCAACGGAGCTTCACTACCGCCTACCAAAAACTTATCGACCATTCCTGCTCGTAACCATGCAACGCCATTTAACAAAGCATGCAATGCTGTAGAGCAAGTAATAGAATGTGATATTTCTGGTCCTGAACTCTGTAAATCATGTGCTATCCAAGACGATATATTCCCTAATGTAGTGGTTGGCGAAGCCAATGTCTGAGCTTTCCCTGTTTCTAAATATTCCTGAAAATGCTTTTCGAATAAATCGGTTGCTCCACGCGAAGAACCAATATTAATTCCGAAAACATCCTCCGAATTCCATCCAGAATTTTTTATTGCCTGTCGTGATGCTGCTAAAGCAAACAAAACACTGTTGTCTAAAAATTTATATTTAATATCCGAATTACGAACCTGATCTACAATTTGTTTAGAATCAGCATCAAGTACAGCAACTGGAGTTTCTTGTTTGTCCAATTCCTGCAAAGTAAAACAATGTTTATTACTCAAATAATTCTCCCAAACGTCTTTTGGATTGTTCCCTAAAGGCGAGATAGAAGAAAAGGCAGTAATCGCAATTTTGTTTATGTTCAAAATAATTAATTTAACTGTAATGAATAAAATGAGTGAAGAAATAGATTTAAAAATCTACACTTATACCATCTCTATAGCTTCTTCTATAATTGAATATACTTTTTCAAGTTGCTCATCACTAATAATATATGGTGGCAAAATGTAAACTATATTCCCAACAGGTCTTAGAATAACTCCTTTATCAATAAAGAAATTATAAAGTTTGGTTCTCATCGATCCATAATAACTTTCTTCTGAATCGGATTTTATTTCTAATGCAAAAATAACTCCTAACACTCTGGTAGTAATAACTTTTGAATGATTTTTTATTTTATTCTGAAAATTAAGATGGCTTTTATTTACACGCTCGATATTGTTTTGCATTTCCTGAGTTTGCAACAAATCGATACTTGCCAAAGCTGCTGCGCATCCTGTAGGATTAGCTGTAAAAGTATGTCCATGAAACAATGCTTTATTAATATCATCATCATAAAAAGCATCAAAAACTTCTTGAGTAAAAGTAGTAATTGCCATCGGAATTGTTCCTCCAGTTAGTGCTTTGGAAAGACACATCATATCTGGTTTTTCATTCAGATAATCCATCGCAAATGTTTTACCAGTTTTACCAAAACCTGTCATAACTTCATCGGCAATTGTAAGAACATTATTTGCTGCACAAATCTGAATTAAAGTTTCTAGTGCTTCTGGATCATACATAACCATTCCAGCTGCTCCCTGCACCAATGGTTCAAAAATAAACCCTGCACAATTCTTCTCCTCTATTACTCTTTTTAATGCAGCAAAACTCTCTTGCTCTTGCCCTTTTACAGGAACTGGAATTCGAACTACATCTATGAACATTCCTTGAAAAGCCTGTGTATAAAATGAAATTCCACTTGCAGCCATTGCTGCAAATGTATCTCCATGAAAAGCATTTTCAAAAGCAATAATCGTAGTACGTTTTTCTCCTTTATTAAAGAAGTATTGCAAAGCAACTTTTATTGCTACTTCTACCGCTGTAGAACCATTATCTGAAAAGAAGATTTTCTGTTGGTTTTTGGGTAAGATTTCAATTAATCTTTCCGCAAGAACAATTGCTGGTTCATGCGTAAATCCACCAAACAGAACGTGTTCCAGCGTAGTTAACTGTTTGTAGATTGCATCTGCAATAAAACGATTACTATGCCCAAAAGGATTAACCCACCAAGAAGCAATCGCATCTATATATTCTTTATTATTTTCATCCCAAAGTAATGCTCCTTCTCCACGAGAAATAGCAATTGGAACTGCAGCTGTTTTATGTTGTGTATAAGGATGCCAAAGATATTGGCTGTCTTTTTCTGATAATGTCATTTTGTGAAATGTTTATTTATAAAAAGTAAAATGTGTTTTTTGTAAAATGTATACTGCAAGATGTGGAATGCATTTTACTTTCCACAAAAACATTTTACAATTCTAAAAGGTTCTCTCGAAATAAATCGGCATATTCTCGAATTACATTTTGATCAAAATAAGGTTCTTCATCAATTCGCCCAATACATTTTACTCCTGTACTATTTAAAATAATAGCTTCGGAAGATTTGTTTTCGCTTCCGCTAAAAATAATTCCTGCAATATTTAATTTTCGGCTCTTCAAAGCTTCAATTGTTAGCACTGTATGATTGATGCTTCCTAAATAATGCCTAGAAACCACTATAACTTTATAATTTGATTGAATTAAATCTATTACAAATTCTTTATTATTTAATGGTACAAAAACTCCTCCTGCTCCTTCAATAACCAAATGGTTATCAGTTTGTGGCTCCTTTACCTCATTCAAATCAATAGTAACTCCATCAATCTCTGCGGCCAAATGAGGGCTTGCTGGTGTATTTAATGCGTATGAATTTTCATGAAATTGAGATTTTTTATTCGAAATTTTTGACTGAACTTTTCCTGTATCTGAGTTATCTAAATCTCCCGCCTGAATAGGCTTCCAATAATCAGCCTCTAATGCTTCTACGATTATAGCCGAAGCAATTGTTTTTCCAACATCAGTAGAAATACCTGTAATAAATAGTTTCATTCCCTTATTTTTATTGCGTACAAAAATACCAATAAAAACACAAAGCCCATCATAAGATGGGCTTTGTGTTTATTCTTCTTTCAATTCTTCTAAAATCTTTTTTATCTGTCTAGCATATTTTCCATAAAAGAAATATACCCAGATTTCTGTAAGTATCCCCATGATTAAAATCGTGAACATCAGAATTCCCACGATAAGAATCAATTTACTCTGCTCGATTTCTCCATTAAAATTCTGAACCGCACTTGGTGTTTTATACACGATATAACCTATCAAAAATAATATCATAAATGGAACTAGAGAAAAAGTAAATGTTTTATAAAGCTGCATATTAAGTCTAATATCATAATAGGTTTCATACAAACTATCTTTAGTACTCAACGCTACACCATTTAATCTTTTGTAGAATAAAAACAATTTCGCTAAATAATAAATACTTATTGCAAGCATTATTCCAAACAATAAATAATAAGGCAATTCCATTTTTATCGGAAAACCACTAATTGAAGGTACAAACCCCATAAATAATAAAGCCAAAATCTGAGCGAGAAAATCCAATCGTAAGTTCTTTCTAATTTTGTCTAATGGCATGTGAACCGATTTTAATTTTTCTATCGTATTTGGAAGGACAACATCTTTAGGTTTGTCTTCATTCCACGCGTTTTGTATGTCGTTAAAATCCATATCCTTGATTCTTAATTATTTCTTTTAATTTTTCTTTTGCTCTATTTAATTTCACTCTAGCGTTACCCTCCGAAATACCTAAGTTTTCTCCTATTTCTTTATGCGAAAAACCTTCAAGTTGGTAAAAGATAATAGCTTTATCAATTTTTTCTAATTTTTGAACTGCCTTATAAAAATGCTCTATCTGACTTTCTTTTATATGTGAATCCGTTTCTTCTTCTTTTATATTTTCTGAAGCAATTGCATATTTATCAACCTTCTTTTTATCTTTCTTTAAAAAAACAATTGCCGTATTTACTGCCACACGATACATCCAGGTAGAAAATTGGCTTTCATTTCTAAAACTATCATACGCTTTCCAAAACTGACAAATAATCTCCTGAAACAAATCTTGCTGATCATCATAATTATCCATGTACATTTTAGAAACTTTGTATAGGATTCCTTTATGATTCTCTATCCGGCTTAAAAACTGTTGCTCTTTCTCTTTCAAAATATTTCTATTTCATTACCGATTTAACCTTATACCCTGCCTTTTTCAATAAATTAATCACTCCTTGTTCTCCAGCCAAATGCGCGGCTCCAACTGCTATAAACGTAGATTTATTTTCATTAATTCAGGTATTTGATTTACCCAATTACTATTTCTTTTATCCAACATTGCATTCTTCGTTTTTTCATTCATAAACTTTTCGCCCGTAATTCTGTTGTAAATAGCTTCAATGTTCTCTGCTTTATAATCATCTATTAAAGGAATAGACCCATCCTTTACAGATTCTGTCAACATCGAAATCATTTCATCATTTGTATAAGCATAGTCAAGAATTTCAAACTGAGCTTTAATAGTTTCTAATCCACCAACTTCAAGATTTCGCTTTTTGAAATTGATGTGGTTTTCTTAATTGCATTTTTTTGATTACGACTCGTAAGTAATTTAATTATCAAAACGTTACAAAATTTTAAATCTTTTTTAAGAAAGCGAGCAAACACAATAGTTTAGGAAGCCATGTTTTTTTAAAAAAATTCTTAATTTAAAAAAAACATGAAAAAAAAGTAGAGATTCACAAAATCAACTTTGCTGTTCTTTGTAGAAGGCTATTAAAACACATAGTCCCTTAACAATTCTAAAGCCTGATTTATTTCCTCTTCGGAATTATAGCTATGAATGCAAAAACGCAATCGTTCCTGCCCTTCTGGAACTGTTGGAGACAGAATTGCTTTTACATCGAATCCTTTCTCTTGTAATTTTTGAGCAACTGTCTTTACGTTTTTATTACCTGGAATAATTGCCGATTGAATTGTTGATTTACTTCTAACAAACATAGGTTGTAATCCAAGAAGTTTTTTTTGCTGATTGAAGTAAACAATATTCTGGCGTAGTATTTCGATAGTTTCTTTCTCAATATCCAACTGCTGATAAGCTATAAAAATAGTAGCAACTGAATGTGGAGACAATCCAGTTGTATAAATAAAGCTTCTAGCAAAATTAACGAGGTATTCTTTTAATTCTTTAGTCCCAAGAACCGCGGCCCCATGACACCCTAAACCTTTACCAAAAGTCATTATTCTAGCAAAAACTCTATTGTGTAGTCCTAAAAACTGCAATAAACCTTCGCCTTTCGCTCCAAAAACCCCTAATGCATGAGCTTCGTCAACTACAAGATAGCAATTGTATTTTTCGGATAAGAGCACTAATTCCTCTAGATTTGGACAATCTCCATCCATTGAAAAAACACTTTCTGTAACAATATAAATTATTGAGTTTTGGTATTTTACTATAAGCCGTTCTAAATCTTCAAAATCATTATGATTAAATTTATACGTTTTAGCATTCGACATTAAAATTCCGTCGCGAATAGAAGCATGACTTAACTCATCATACAAAATAACATCATTACGCTGTGGAATAGCGCTAAAAAAGCCAACATTGGCATCGTAACCCGAATTAAAAATTAAAGCCGATTCTGACTCATGAAACTGCGCTACAAAGGTTTCTGCAATTTTATACAGAGAATGGTTCCCTGAGATTAATCTTGAACCCGTTGCTCCATTTTGCACATTATTAGTATCGAGTAAATAATGATGTGTTTTATTAAAAATTACTCCAGATTTTGAAAACCCAATATAATCATTAGAAGTAAAATCAATTGATGCATTAACATCTGGCAATTGTCTAAGTGCATTATTTTGCTTTCTTACGACTAACTTTTGAAGAAGGTTTTCTGGTAATTTCATAAATACAAAGTTATTAAATTAAGCCTGATTTTATAATCTATCATCTTTTTTAGCCCTGATGGAAACGACATCCTTTTTTTGTTGGCCACTGCAAACAAAAAAAGATATAGTGAACAACAGGAGATTGCTCCTAAAATTTCATCTTATAAAAACTAGTGCAATAAAAAAAAGCCATTCACGATTGTGAATGGCTTTTCAACTTTATTTTAAATTGTCTTAGTCAGCTAAAACAATTATCTTATTGTCTTTCATCTCGATAGTACCTGACACAATATCCAAAGTATAAGTTTGGTCATTTACTTTCGTGAATTTATCCGCTACTTCTTTAGAAAAATTAAAGCTTGGCGCTACAATTTTAATAGTTCCTTTTTCTAAAATAGAAACAATAGGAGCGTGATGATTCAATATTTGAAAGCTTCCATCAACCCCTGGTAAAGTAACCGAAGTTACATTTCCTGAGAATAATTTTGCTTCTGGTGATACTATTTCTAAAGTCATTTTCTTTTAGTTTACAGTTTCAGTTAATAGTCTCAATATAAAATACCGCGACCCAATACTGAAAACTAGATTAAGCTTCTGCTAACATTTTCTCTCCAGCCTCGATTGCATCTTGAATAGATCCTTTCAAGTTGAAAGCTGCTTCTGGAAGGTGATCTAACTCACCATCAATAATCATGTTAAATCCTTTGATAGTATCTTTAATATCAACCAATACTCCAGGAATACCTGTAAATTGCTCCGCTACGTGGAATGGTTGAGATAAGAAACGTTGTACACGACGTGCTCTTGATACAGATAATTTATCTTCTTCAGATAATTCTTCCATACCTAGAATCGCGATGATATCTTGTAATTGTTTGTATTTTTGAAGAATTTCTTTTACTCTTTGTGCACAATCATAGTGCTCATCACCTAAGATTTGAGGAGTCAAGATTCTTGAAGTTGAATCCAATGGATCAACTGCAGGATAAATACCTAACTCAGCAATTTTACGAGACAATACTGTTGTTGCATCTAAGTGAGCAAAAGTTGTTGCTGGCGCCGGGTCAGTTAAATCATCCGCAGGTACGTAAACCGCTTGTACAGATGTAATCGAACCTTTGTTTGTAGATGTAATACGTTCCTGCATCGCACCCATTTCTGTTGCTAATGTTGGTTGGTATCCTACCGCAGATGGCATACGACCTAAAAGAGCCGAAACCTCAGAACCTGCTTGTGTAAAACGGAAGATGTTATCTACGAAAAACAATACGTCTTTACCTTGATCAGTTCCTGCTCCATCACGGAAATACTCAGCGATAGATAATCCTGAAAGTGCTACACGTGCACGAGCTCCAGGAGGCTCATTCATTTGTCCGAAAACGAAAGTAGCTTTAGACTCTCTCATTCCTGGCATATCTACTTTAGATAAATCCCATCCTCCATTTTCCATAGAGTGCATGAAATCATCACCGTATTTTATAATTCCTGACTCTAACATCTCACGAAGTAAGTCATTTCCTTCACGTGTTCTTTCTCCTACTCCTGCGAATACAGAAAGTCCACCGTGACCTTTTGCGATATTGTTAATCAACTCCTGAATCAATACTGTTTTTCCAACACCAGCACCACCGAACAATCCAATTTTACCCCCTTTTGAGTAAGGCTCGATCAAATCGATTACTTTAATACCTGTGAACAATACTTCAGATGAAGTTGACAAATCTTCGAATCTTGGAGCTTGTCTGTGAATAGACAATCCATTTTCTCCTGTTTTTGGCAAGTCCCCTAAACCATCAATTGCATCTCCAATTACATTAAATAATCGACCATATACATCTGGACCGATTGGCATTTGGATTGGGTTTCCAGTTCCAACTACTTCATATCCACGGCTCAAACCATCTGTCGAGTCCATTGATATTGTACGAACTGTATTTTCTCCGATGTGAGATTGTACTTCAAGAACTAATAACGTTCCGTCTTTTTTAGTGATTTCTAATGAATCATAAATTTTTGGAAGTTCAACATCTTTACCGTTGAAAACGACATCAACTACTGGTCCAATGATTTGGGCAACTTTTCCTATTACTTTTGACATTACTGTATGTGTTTATTAAATAGCTATTTAGGTTTAACGAAAATACCTCTTTTTTCAGTGCGCAAAGATAATTTTTAAAATATAAAATCAATAACTTTTTTTTATAAAAATACTATATTTTTTACAGTTAATAAAAATAAGCCCATTGATTGTATAAAAGACCATCCTTTCAGCCTAATAAAAAAAACCACCACATTAAAAAAACGGGTGGCTTTCTTACTAAAAAAATTGGCTTTATTTTATTATTGCTGGATATTGAATTGGATAATTTCCCAAATCAACATGTCGCAATGTAGAATTATATTTTGCATTAATAGCATCTACAAAAATATTTGCTATTAAACCATATCCTCTAGCACTTGGATGAATACCATCAAGAGAGAAAGCTCCTCCTGTTACAAAAGCAGAAGTCATATTAAAATTTCCAAAATTAATACCTCCATTAGACAATTGCGCCATAACTGCCCTTGTATCTACTAATGCTAATCCTTTTGAATCTGCAACCGCCTTGATAGCATCATTATAAGCATTAGTTGCTAAAACAACCTCTGCAACTTCATCTTTTGATAAAACCCAACTATCTGCCAAAGGAACCGAAAGACCATTTACTTTTGTCGGATCCCCACCAACAGCGGTACCTATAAAATTTCGAGCAATAAGCACCATAAAATCTCCTTTTGTCGCTTGTCTATATGACGGAATTCCATACCCTGTAAGATTAGTAAGATAACTATCATCAATAACCACAGCATTATTTCCTTCCACAAATTTTATTGTTCTGCGAACAGCCTCTTCTTCCGTTAATAATTTATTAGCAACCATAGCTTTCAATCCTCCATTATAAGTTGCATATCCTGCATTTAATTGCGCTGCTAAATCTTTCGTTAATGGTACCGGATTGTAAGGCACCGTTGTAAAATACGGCAACGCACTTACATTTGGTAAGTTTGCCACAACCCCTTTAGCTCCACTTAACATTAAACCATCTATCAAAGAAGCATAAACACTTGCAAACACAGTCGGATCTGTAATATCATTACTACCATATGTTGCTGGATTCATATTTCCTTTTTGATTTTTCCCCACTCCTCCAGATATTGCATAGCTCAAAACATCGTTTCCTCCAATAAACAAAGAGAAAAAAGTTGGTTTTTGCGCTACAGCGTCTCCTAAAATAGTAGCTGTAGACGAGCTTGCAAAGCGAGCAAAATACGGATTTGCTGCTCCCGAAGGCACACCTGCTACATTGCCATACCCAGCAGCTAGCAAATGAAAACTTTTTGCCCCTGGTACTCCCATATTATTAAACGCGCCTGTTAAATGAGTAGTTACCTCAGTTGTTGGCTTACCACTTACAGGAACTGGCCCAACCCCATTAAAATATAGTCGAGGTCCTAAAATCACATTACCTCCAAACAATAAACCTCCAATATTATCCTGCATTAATGGCGTAGTAAAAGCCCCACCCCCAGCTGGCGCAAACTGTTGCGACAATACATTAGCATACGAGCCTTGCTGTCCTTTTGCAAACAAAGCGCCATCACTATATCCTGCCGCAAATGAATCTCCCAAAGCAATATATTTCGTAAACACTGCCGAACCAGGTGTGATTGGAACTTCAGCAGGTGTTGTATCTTCATCATCATTATTACATGCTACAAAGGCCAATGAAACCAATAATAGCCATTTAAAATTTTTTATCATGATTTGTTATTTTTACATTAATATTCATTTTCCCAACTTCTTAAATTCATCAAGAAGCACATAAATTACATATTCAATAATTTATTTATGGGTTAATTGTCCACGAAGCAAACCATTGTTGCCCTATTAAACCTGCTCCTATAACCTGAAGATAATCTTTTCCAAAAAGATTTGTAGCACCAACCTTTATAACCGATTTCAACTTAGGAAATGCGTAATTTATTTGTGCATCGAAAACCGTGTTCTCAGGAATCATTCCATCAGCAAAAGAGGCCTCCCATAAATACTCAGTATTCCACCTTACATTCATATTAAATCCAAAATTTTTAAACAATTTAGCATTTCCTAATGAACCTTTAATTCTATGTTTTGGAGTATTAAAGCCTGCCACAAAACCTGGGTCTTTTGACTGATCAAAATCTAATTGCGAGTAATTATAGTTTACTCCTACTTCAAAATCTTTGTATACTTTTTTAGACAAACCAACTCCTACTCCAAAAGAAGTAACTTGAGCAGTTGTATTAGTATAAACCTGATAAACTCTTCTATCTCCAAACGCTAACGCTTGAACACTTTTTGCTACTTCTGCATCTGCAAAATTTGTACCTACAGTTCCGTAATACGGACTAATTACTCGAGCCGTATTCATGAAATTATCATAAATATTGTAATACGCATTAACATCAATCGAGAAATCTCTTACCACAGAACGATATCCTATCTCAAAAGCCTGTACTTCTTCTGGTTTTACCAATCCAATATTAGCTACTTGAAGATCTGCAGGATTTCCAGATGCCCCAAATGCTTGCACAGAAGCCACTGTATATGCATTTTCGTAAGCTTTGTGGCCATTCATTATTACCGTAGCTGGATTATTTGCCGCTTGACCTGCTAAACTCACTTCTCTAACCTCTGTAAAACGATCTAAATTTTCTGCTGCAGAACCAATTAATGCAAATGGACCTAAATCCAAACCAATGTATTGATCTTGAGTTGTAGGATTTCTAAATCCTGTTTGATATGAAAGTCTAAAATTATGCACTTTGCTTGCTCCAGCAGAATAAACAAAAGCAACTCTTGGCGATACATTTCCCTTAAAGTTTTGACTTTTATCATAACGAATAGACCCTGTAAATTTTAATCTATCATCCATCCATTTTTTAGCAACCTGTGTATAAGCTCCGTATTCTTTATAATTTAACGGGCCATCATAATCTGTAAAGATTGTTCCTTCAGAATTCATTACATATTGTCTCCAAGACCCTCCTACTTGAATTTCAGCAAACTTAACAAGGTCTTTAAAATTGTAATTCACATCAGAATGATATAATTTAGAATGATCTATAAACTTAGCTCCTTCTTTTAGATTTGGATTATTAATAACATCTGTAAAAGCACTTACAAATTGTGGCGAACCAGGTTCAAATCTGGCAGATCTAGGGGCAGTAGGATTGGCTGGATCGATATTTGGTGCTAATCCCAAACCTGGCGAAACATTGTAGTCAGCAAAAGTTCTGGCATAGTTTGCTGCATCATTTGCATTTAGCCCCAATACTGCCGAAGACAATTGAAATGACTTAGCATAATCTGTAAACCAGTTGGTATCTGATTTAGCTGCTCTATTTACATTCCAACCAGCAAAACGCATATCATATGAATCTCCAGCATTCTCATTAGTCATATAAACTCTAGCAAAAAAATTCTTTCCTTTTACTTCAAATTTAGTTTGTCCCATAAAAAAGTTCTTCAAAGAATATCTGTTTGCTCCTTGATAAATAGTACTACCTATACCTAATTTGTATTGAAAGATAAACTCAGTTTCGTTATCCCAAGGCTTAAGATGCATTGCAAAATCTGCCTTTACGCTTTCTGATTTATTATTATTCAAATCTTTTTCATGATACCCTGTTCTACTTACCTGTCCTACGTTTGGAAGGAAAGTTGTAACCTCGTCACCATAAATATTTAGTCCATCATAATTCTGATTATTAGCATGCCCGATAGAACCTCCAGTTAAACTTCTTAAATCGTCGGCAATCCACTCGGTTGCTCTTACAAAGTTAAAATTTGCTTTAATTGCAAAATGCTTAGTAAATGCGGTAGCTGCTCTAAAACCAAGATCTACATAATCATTTGTTCCCGCTACATCTTGTGTAGTTTGACCATATTTAAAATAAGTACTAACCCCTTGATACGTAAATGGACTTTTACTATTCATAAAAAGAATACCATTAAAAGCATTGGCTCCATAAAGCGCAGATGACGCTCCAGGCAAAAGTTCAACACTAGCAACATCTAAATCATTCAGACCAATTAAATTCCCTAATACAAAATTTAGTGCCGGAGATGAATTATCCATACCATCTACCAATTGCATAAAACGAGTATTCGCAACTGTAGCAAAGCCTCTTGTATTTACTGATTTAAAAGAAATACTACTCGTATTAAAGACAACCTCTTTTAGATTCTCTAAACCCTCATAAAAAGACGGAGCGGTAGTACTTTTTACATCTTGAATACCCATTCTCTCAATTGTAACAGGTGACTCAATTACTCTTTCTGGAGTTCTCGAAGCCGATACCACAATTTCATTCAACATTGTTTGCTCCTCAACTAATAACACAGTAATTTTTTGTGTAGCAGAAGTAATATTGACAGTCTTAGTTTCATGCCCAACTGCCGTAATTCTGATAGTTAATGGTAAATTTTTAGATGATTTTAAAACAAATGAACCGTCGAAATCAGTAGACGTACTACTAGCCTCTCCAACAACATTAATATTAGCTCCAGGAATTGCTTCTTTTTTATTATCAATAACGGAACCTGAAATTGTGCTCTGCGCAAAGGATACCCCGCAGAATAACAATGATAAAATAAGTAAATACATTCTCATTTGGTTAGTTTTAGATGGTTTATGTTACCAAAGTACAAATATTTTTGATATTACTAAAAAATTGTTAAGAAATATTAATATTCCTTAACTTTTTAGTAACAAAAATACATAATTCGTATTTATGTTTTTTGAACTTTTGACAACATTTAACCCATAACTCACTGAAATATACTATGCATACATATTATTTTGGAGGTAAAATTGAATATTCTATAAAAATGAATTCTTAATTTTTTGTTATAAAAAAAGCGAGATGTAAATCTCGCTTTTTCAAATACTTATAATATTATATGTTTTATTCTACAGTAACCGACTTAGCCAAGTTTCTTGGTTGATCAACATTACAACCTCTCATAACTGCTATATGATAAGATAACAATTGCAATGGAATTGTAGTTATTAATGGCGATAAAGCATCAGATGTTTCAGGAATTTCAATCACATAGTCTGCTAATTCACGTACTTGCGTATCACCCTTAGTTACTACTGCAATAATTTTTCCACTTCTGGATTTTATTTCCTGAATATTACTTACAATTTTATCGTAATGTCCTTGCTTAGGTGCAATTACTATTACCGGCATATGCTCATCAATTAAAGCAATTGGTCCGTGCTTCATTTCTGCAGCAGGATATCCTTCTGCATGAATGTATGAGATTTCTTTAAGCTTTAAAGCTCCTTCAAGTGCTACAGGAAAATTATAACCTCTTCCTAAATACAAACAGTTTGGAGAATCCTTAAAGACTCCTGCAATTTCTTTGGCAACATCATTTGTTTCCAAAACCTCTTTTACTTTATCCGGGATAAGTTCAAGCTCTTGCAAGTATCTATGAAAATCTGAACTAGACAATGTTCCTTTTGCTTTTGCCAAACGCAAAGCAATCATCGTTAACACAGTAATCTGAGTCGTAAACGCTTTTGTAGAAGCCACACCAATCTCAGGACCTGCATGCGTATAAGCACCTGCATGAGTCTCTCTAGAAATAGAAGAACCTACAACATTACAAACACCAAATACAAATGCTCCATGCTCTTTTGCTAATTTAATAGCTGCCATAGTATCTGCAGTTTCTCCAGATTGAGAAATTGCTATAACCACATCTGTTTTGTTAATGATAGGATTACGGTATCTAAATTCTGAAGCATATTCAACCTCTACAGGAATTCGGGCAAATTCCTCAAAGATATATTCTGCAACTAAACCTGCATGCCAAGAAGTACCGCAAGCAACAATAATTATTCTGTCGGCATTAAGAAATTTCTCTAAATTATCTTCAACACCAGCTAACTGAACAATTCCTTCATTTGCATGAAGTCTTCCTCTGTAAGTATCTTTTATAACACTAGGTTGCTCATATATTTCTTTAAGCATGAAATGGTCATAACCACCTTTTTCAATTTGCTCTAAATTCATTTGAAGCTCCTGAATATAAGGATCTACTAATGAATCATCTTTAATCTTTCTGATCTTAATAGGCTTATGCAATCTAATGTTAGCCATTTCTCCATCTTCTAAATAAACTGCATTTGAGGTATATTCAATAAATGGCGAAGCATCTGATGCAACAAAATATTCACCCTCACCAACTCCAATTGCCAATGGACTACCCAATCTAGCTGCAACAATTTCGTTAGGATTCTTTTTATCAAATACCGCAATAGCATAAGCACCTACAACTTGATTTAATGCAACTTGTACTGCCTTCCCTAATTTAAGATTTTCTTGTTTCTGAACTTCTTCAATCAAATTTACCAATACCTCAGTATCTGTATCTGAATGAAAAACATACCCTCTTTTTTTTAATTCTTCTTTAAGTGGAGCATAATTTTCGATAATACCATTATGTATTATTGCCAAATCTCCAGAATTAGACAAATGAGGATGTGAATTCACATCATTAGGAACACCATGTGTTGCCCAACGTGTATGTCCTATTCCTATAGTTCCGTTTGTTGTAAAACCTTCATTGGCTTTAGCTTCAAGATCCGAAACTTTACCTTTTGTTTTACAAAGTTTAATTGCTTCTCCATCATATAACATAACTCCAGCACTATCATAACCTCTATATTCAAGTCGTTTTAGCCCTTTAATTACAATAGGATACGCCTCTCTATATCCAATATATCCAACAATTCCACACATATATATTTAATTAATTTGGTTTCGTGTAGTAAATCTGAAGTTTTAATCTCTTACTTCCATCAGGTGAATTCCCTCCATGAAGAATTGTTCCTAAAGGACTCATTACCGATGCTCTTGGAGCCTTAGTAAATGCATCTCCTTTTACTGTCTTTATATTTGTAGCTTTTAACTTACTAGAAGCAACAACATTAATATCCTCTGTTACGACAATTCCCATTTTCACATTAGTTGAATCTTTGTTGTTAATCAAATTCTTAATATGATTTGTAAGTCGAATTTTATAAGTTGTACCTTTTTTACTAACTGGATCAACATTTAAAATACCACTAAAAACTTGCTTAATTTTTTTTGCATCATTCGTAGCACTTGGAGTTCCATCATTATAATAATCTACAATAGGTCTATTATTATTAAAATCATACAAATAAATTCTATTTGGCTCTGAACTATTTTTCATAGCATCTGAATCAATATGAAAAACCAAATTAGCCTCATTAATTAACAATTTCTTCCCATCTGCTGGATTTCTTAATCTATCCAACTCATCTGGAACATTATTTGGCCCTTGCGTTAATTTTCCATTTTTATCATACCCAATAACATCCGTTCTACCAAAAAGTTCTAATATAGCCATTGAGCCCTGACCTCCTTTTAAGTACAACTTTTCATCACCATTTACTTTTGGAGTACTTATTGCTGTATTATAACTTGAATTAAGATTAGTCTCTTGTAGTAAATTAACAGTATTATCACTTAAATTAAGGACTAAAGTTTTATCCTCCATTGTTTCATCATCATCTGTCGTTATTTCCGTTTTAGCTTTATACTTAATAGTAATCTTTCCTTTTTTAAAGTCCATAGTAGCCATTCTGCTTGCACCACCATTACTTTCTACCTTAAAGTACAAGCCTCTAAAATATTCTTTAAAAACATCATTTGAAACCAATTTTCCCGCTGGAGCCTTAAGAATTTTTTCTTGAAAAACTGTAGTATTCAAATTAAGTTTCATTGCTGGCGCTCTTTTGGTCACCGTTTCTTTACCTGCATTATCTTTAGTCGTTTCGGTAATTTCTTCTGGACTGAATCTAAAATTAATATTTTCTTCATCAGGGCCGTTGTTTAAGCGCGCACCTACTTTTACATTATCAAAAAGATGATTATCATCAGTAAAAAAAAGCTTTGAACTTACAAAGTTATCATCTGGATCCAAATTAGGCATATAATACCCTGACTCATAAACACTAAGATTCATTCTACCATCTAAAGGACCATATATTGAATCTAGTATGTATATATTTTTTCCATTTTCAACCTTATCTATGTGACTATAATATGGAATTTCAAGCTCAATACTTTGAACAACAGGACTTTCTCCAATTGTTGGGTTAGGTTCCGCCAATGTTACCTGTGTAGCAAAATTAGCAACCGTTGTACTAAATGCAGAATTAACATAAATCCCTAATTGATTTGATGTCAAATTATTAGATTGTATTGCTTTTATCTGTTGATTATAACCTATCACTTCTAGATCCATTGTGGCCAAATCAAAATGATTACCACCAATTAAATCATCGCCTATAGCATTAAAATCCTTGTCGCAAGAATAAAAAAATGCAACGCTTGCTACTAAAAATATTTTCCTAAAAAAAGAAGTATTCTGCATGTGTAATAAAAAAATTAAATTTTAAAGAACCTCGTTTTTATAAAAATTTGTATACGCCTCTGCGAATGCATCTTTTGGGACGAAAGGTAAAAAAGGTTTTCCCGAAGATTCTATAAATTTTGTTAAACTTGAAGACAGATTGTTTGAGGCAATTATTACCGCATCTGAATGAAGAATACTCGCTTTTAAGATATTTTCGTAATTTGGAATCTCTAAATCTGAAACGGCTTCATGTGGAACCCCGTCAAACTTAACCTTCTTAATCATTTCAGGATCTAGTGTCTCATCAAACGATTGCGTATAAACAGAAGTAACAATTTTTGTTTCAGAAAATAAAGCTTCATGTTTATAGTAATGTTTCATATATATAGGCAACATTGCTGCCATCCATCCATGAACATGTATTATATCTGGAACCCAATTTAATTTTTTCACGGTTTCAACAACCCCTTTAGCAAAGAAGATCGCTCTTTCGTCATTATCTGGATACATTACGCCTTCTTCATCTGTAAAAGTAGCTTTTCTCTTAAAGTACTCATCGTTATCTATAAAATAAACCTGAATTCTTTCCTTAGGAATAGATGCTACCTTAATAATCAATGGCATATCTAAGTCGTTCACTACCAAATTCATTCCAGAAAGTCTAATAACTTCGTGTAACTGGTGTCTTCTTTCATTGATATTCCCATACCTTGGCATAAAAATTCTTATTTGCCCGCCTTGATCGTTAATCATCTTTGGCACATCATAAGACATTAAAGAAACCTCATTTTCAGCTAAATAAGGCACAACTTCAGATGATACATACAATATCCTCTTATCTTTCATAATAGTAATTTGCTTAATTTTTGGTAATAAAAACGATGCAAAATTACAAAATTTTATGCAGTTATTAACTAATATATTATGTTTGCATTAAATTTTAATAATACCACCATGCATATTTTCTACGGTAAAGTTGCTTTAATAGCTTATCTAAAAACTATTAAAACAGAAAATTCAAGTGTTGGTTTCGTACCAACCATGGGCGCTTTACACCAAGGTCACCTGGCATTAATGCAACGATCATTAAACGAAAATGACAACACAGTTGTAAGTATTTTTGTAAATCCAACACAGTTTAACAACCAAGAAGATTTAGCAAAATACCCCCGAACTCTAGACGAAGATGTAAGAAAAATGTGTGATTTAAGCGATGAAATAATTTTATACGCTCCAACTGTCGAAGATATTTACGAAGGACATACCGTTTCTCAATCATTTGATTTTGATGGACTAGAAAATCAGATGGAAGGAAAATTCAGACCAGGTCATTTTAATGGCGTTGGTACTATCGTAAAACGTCTATTTGAAATCATTACTCCAACAAACGCTTATTTTGGAGAAAAAGATTTTCAACAATTGCAGATTGTAAAGAAAATGGTCGAAAAAAACCATCTTCCAGTAAATGTTGTTGGTTGTCCAATTTTTAGAGAACCAAACCAACTGGCAATGAGCTCTAGAAACGAACGTTTGAATAATGATGAACGTCAGGAGGCTGCTATAATTTATAAAATTCTAACTGAAGCAAAAGAAATATTTCAAACAAAAAGTCCTGAAGAGACAATTGAATTCGTGGAAAATTCTTTCAAAAATAACGATAAATTTGAACTAGAATATTTCGTAATTGCTGATGAATCTACATTATTACCTATCGATCATAAAAGTAAAGACAAAAATTACCGCGCATTTATAGCAGTATTTGTTAATTCTATTAGGTTGATCGATACTATTTCATTAAATTAATTTACTTTTGTAACATGCAAATTCAAGTAGTAAAATCAAAAATACACCGCGTTAAAGTAACTGGAGCCGATCTTAATTATATTGGCAGCATTACTATTGACGAAGCCTTACTAGACGCCTCAAACATGATTGAAGGCGAAAAAGTGGCAATTGTTAATATTAATAATGGAGAACGTTTTGAAACGTACGCCATTAAAGGAGAACGAAATTCGGGCGAAATAACCCTTAATGGGCCTGCAGCAAGAAAAGTACAAAAAGATGATATCATCATTATCATTTCTTATGCAACATTAGAGTTTGAAGAAGCCAAAACCTTCAAGCCATGGATTGTTTTCCCTAATGAAAATGACAATTCGTTAACATAAATCCATTTCTAAACCTATAAAAACTGCCCTTTTTCAAAGTTAAATTTTGTAAAAAGGGCAATTTTGCATCTATAAGTTAACCAAATTGCCATGCCATTATCAATTTGTAATTAAATAAAAAAAAATAAAGTACTATATTGCTACTCTATTTTGATAATCTTAAAATTTCAGAAATCCCAAATTATGAAAAAAGTTTACCTACTGCTATTATTCATTTCTATTACCGCTTTTTCTCAAAGAAAAACAGAAACAATTAACTCAATACCATTAGGAGAAGCAAGAACAATAACAGTTGAATTGCCTGCTTCTTACGAAACCAATAAAACTCGAAAATACCCTGTACTTTATTTATTTGACGGAGAATATCTTCTAGATCCTTTTAGCGGTGCTTTAAAATATGGTGCTTATTGGGATGACTTACCAGAAACTATTATTGTAGCCATTCACCAAAACAAAAATGATGAGCGTGAAGATGATTCAACTTTTGACGGAATTAATGGTTTACCATTTGAAAAAGGAGCCAAGTTTTTTGAATTTGTTGCAGGTGAAGTAATTTCAAAAGTTGAAAAAAATTATCGTACTGCACCATTCCGAATTATTGCTGGTCATGGAGTAACTGCTGGCTATTTAAATTTCTTCTTATATAAAGAAGTACCATTATTTAATGCATACATTTCTATGAGTCCAGAGCTGGCAACTCAAATGGAAGTTCGCGTTCCTGAAAAATTTGCTAAATTAAAAACACCTCTATTTTATTATCTATCTGCTGCTGACGGAGATATTAAAAAAACCAAAGAGCCAATCCAAAAATTAGATCAAAACATTAAAATAGCTAATAATCCTTTAATAAATTACAAATACGATTTATTTAAAAACACTACTTATTATTCAGCCGTTTTATATGCAATACCTAATGCTTTAAATCAAATTTTTGAAGCCTATAAGCCTATAAATTTAACCGATTATAATGACAAGATTGTTATTCTTAAATCTGGTTATGTTGACTATCTAAGAGAAAAATATGACATAATCACAAAAACATTAGGTGTTGAAATGCCTGTTCGAATGAATGATTATATAGCTGTAGAAACTGCTATTTTAAAAAATAATGCATACGACGAATTAGGCATATTAGCGGAAATTGCCAATACTAGTTATCCTAAAGCAATGTTAGGTGAATACGAACTAGGATTGATGTACGAAAAAATGGGAGATGCAAAAAGAGCTTCTAAAAAATACCAAAACGCTTCACAAATGGAGCCTATTGGCAGATTGAACAAAGATTTGATGTACGACAAAATAGATGAAATGAATGATCTTATCAAAAAGAAATAATGTCAAAAGTTAAAACAACCTTTTTTTGCCAAAATTGTGGCGCTCAATATTCTAAATGGCAAGGACAATGTAATTCTTGCAAAGAATGGAACACCATAGCTGAGGAAATTATCCAAAAACAAGAAAAAGTTGCTTGGAAAAGTGAACCTACTCCAACTGGTAAAGCACCTCGTCCTTTAAGAATAAACGAAATCGATTCTACGCAAGAAGTGCGTATGGATACCACTGATGGCGAATTAAATAGAGTTCTTGGGGGCGGTATTGTTCCTGGATCACTAACCCTTTTAGGTGGCGAACCCGGAATTGGGAAGAGTACACTTTTGCTTCAGGTTTCATTACAATTACCCTATAAAACCCTATATGTTTCGGGTGAAGAAAGCCAGAAACAAATAAAAATGCGTGCTGAAAGAATTACGCCAAATGGGGATAATTGCTATATCCTTACTGAAACCAAAACCCAAAATATCTTTAAACAAATTGAGGCCATTCAGCCAGAGATTGTTATCATTGATTCTATACAAACGCTTCATACCGATTATATAGAATCAACTGCTGGGAGTATTTCTCAAATTCGAGAAACTACAGCCGAATTAATCAAATTTGCCAAAGAAACCAATATCCCTGTAATCCTAATTGGTCACATTACTAAAGATGGAAACATTGCAGGTCCAAAGATACTGGAGCACATGGTCGATACTGTTTTACAATTTGAAGGAGACAGAAATCACGTCTATCGTATTTTACGATCTCTAAAAAACCGTTTTGGATCCACTGCTGAACTAGGAATATACGAAATGCTAGGAAGTGGTTTAAGAGAAGTATCAAACCCTTCCGAAATATTGATTTCACATAAAGACGAAGAATTATCGGGAACAGCAATTGCTTCAACACTTGAAGGAATGCGTCCGTTAATGATCGAAATACAATCCTTAGTGAGTACAGCCGTTTATGGAACACCTCAACGAAGTACAACAGGATATAACGCCAAAAGACTAAATATGATCTTGGCTGTTTTAGAAAAAAGAGCTGGATTTCGTTTGGGAGCAAAAGATGTTTTCCTAAACGTTACGGGAGGAATTTCTGTAGATGATCCTGCAATAGACCTTGCCGTTGTAGCTGCTATTTTATCTTCAAATGAAGATATTCCTGTAACAAAAGGGTTCTGTTTTGCTGGAGAAGTAGGCTTATCTGGTGAAATTCGTCCTGTTAATCGAGTAGATCAACGCATACAAGAAGCAGAAAAATTAGGATTTTCGACTATTTTTGTATCTAAATACAATAAAATTGCGTTAAAGAATACAGGAATCAAAATTGAACTTGTTGCCAAAATAGAAGACGTAGCCAGTATTCTTTTTGGATAAACTTAAATACATCAAAGAATTTATATGAAAACAAAAAAACAAAAAATAGTATTGGCTCTCAAAATTGCAGTCATACTATTTATTGTCGTACTAATTGGTGCTTATTTCTTTCGAGATGCTCTTTTGCATAAAGCAATTGCAAAAGTATCAGATAAAATGAACAATGAATACAATAGTACGTTTTCAGTAAAAACAGCTTCATTTGATGGAATTTCAGGTATAAAACTATCCAATGTAATATTAGTTCCTAAAAATGCCGATACCCTTTGTAACATCCACAATATAGAGACAAGCATTAGCTTATCACATTTATTAGTAGGTGATATCCAAATTGGAACATTAAAAATCGACAAAGGTTATATCCAATTGGTAAAAAAAGGAAACATCAAGAATTTTGATGCTTTCTTAAAGAAGGACAGTGCCAATACATCTAAAAATGAAAAAAGAGAATATGCAACGTATGCTTACCGAATTATATCAAAACTATTAAATCTTGTTCCAACCGATATGAAGTTGGAAAATTTGATTTTCAAGATTGATGACAATGGTAAAAAAGCACAAATTGCAATAAACAAACTAGTCTTGGCCGATAAAGAACTTGAAACCAATTTACATGTTCAAACCAAAACATTCGACCAACGCTGGAACATAAAAGGCTTTGCTGATCCAAGAAACAAAAAAGCTGATATTCGATTTTTTAATCTTGATACAGGAGCAATTCGAGTGCCTTACATTGATGATCGTTTTAATATGCTGGCAAGCTTCGACTCTATCCGATTGAATATTGAGAATATTAAAAAAAGTGGAAGCGAACTCCACATCGATGGATATTCTTCTATAACCAATTTAAAAATCAACCATGCAAAGATTGCCAGCAAAGATGTAATCATAAAAAATGCTCGTTTTGATTATCGTTTCTTATTGGGTTCTGATTTTATCTCAATAGATAGCACCTCAACAGTTCAATTAAACAAAATAAAACTTCATCCTTACGTATCTTATAATACCAAATCGGATACTATTTATACCTTAAAAGTTGCTATTCCTAAAATGAAAGCGCAAGATTTTATTGTCTCGCTACCAGATGGTTTATTCACCAATTTTCAAGGAATGGAAGCTACAGGTAATTTTGATTACAAACTCGATTTCAAATTCAATAAAAACAAACCAAACAGTTTAGTTTTTGATAGTAAACTAAACAAAGAAAACCTTACAATCACTAAATACGGTCAAGCAAACCTCAACAAATTAAATAGTGAATTTGTGTATCGTGCCATTATAAAAAATGTATTACAGAGACCCATTTTAGTAGGTGCTGGAAACCCAAATTACACTCCTATTGAGCAAATTTCCCCGTATCTTCAAAAAAGTGTATTAACTACAGAAGACCCATCGTTCTTCTCACATCGCGGTTTTATTAATGAAGCTTTCAAACAATCGATTTTAAAAAATATTCGAACCAAGAAATTTTCTCGTGGTGCGAGTACGATTAGTATGCAACTGGTAAAAAATGTTTTCCTTACCAGAGAAAAAACATTATCTCGTAAACTCGAAGAAATTCTATTAGTTTACATCCTCGAAAATAATCGTGTTGTAAGTAAGCAACGTATGCTCGAGGTATATTTTAATATTATCGAATGGGGACCAAATGTATATGGAATTGGTGAAGCAAGCCGTTTTTATTTCCAAAAAAGTCCTGCCGACTTAAGCTTAGACGAATGTTTATTTTTAGCTACAATTATTCCGAGCCCAAGAAAATTCACATACCAATTTAACGATCAGGGTAATTTAAAAGACTACGCTATTCGAAATCAAAAATTTCTTAGTAATCTTATGTTGCGTCGCGGTGTTATAACACCCGAAGATACTATTAACAGACTACCTGTTTATGTTTCGGGTCATGCTCGTTCATTATTACGAATAAAAGCACCAGATTCTACAGCGGTTCCTATAGATTCTATGTCTATAGATGATGAGTTTGACCTTTAAATCTTTTTAGTATTCATAATATTGCTATCCTAACAGGTTTTAAAAACCTGTTAGGTATTAGTTCACTTAAATTATCATACCTACAAAGTCAAAAAAACCTCCAAACATTTGCACTTAATTTTGATTGTGTTCACTAGCAAGACGCTCGCGTTAGCAAAAATCAAAAACTATTATAGAATTCTTACTTAAAATTCTTCAGGAAATCCTCTTTATACGTTGGAGAAACCTCGATCTCAGCCCCATCGTTTAGCATTATAATTCCTCCTTTGTTATAGGATGTTACACAATTCATATTAATGATATGCGATTTATGAACTCGTATAAATGGCAAAGGCAAAATTTCTGAAAAGTGTTTTAAGAACCTACAAACCATTTTTTTACTTCCGTCATTCAAATATAAATCAGTAAAATTTCCATTCCCTTTTAAGCGAACAATTTTTTCCATCTTCACCACTTCAAATCCTTCTAATGTTGGTAAGATAACTTGTTGTTTCTCTGGTTTTGTTTCACGAAAATTTTCAACAATAATTTTATTTCTGTTAAAAATCTCATGGTTCATAATCTGATGCTGTACTTTATTTACTGCAACAATCAACTCTTCGATACTTATAGGTTTTAGCAAATAATAAGCGGCACTTTGGTTTAATGCTTTTAATGAATATTCAGAAAAAGCGGTAACAAAAATAGTCTCAAAATGTAAATCCTTGCAGGCCTCCAAGACATCAAAAGCATTTCCGAAAGGCATTTCAACATCTAAAAAAACTAATTGTGGCTGTACCTCATGCAATAACGGAACAGCTTCTTTTATGTTCTGTGCTTCCCCAATAACTTCTACCTGTGGACAATATTTACTCAAATAATTTTTGAGTACTTCTCGAGCCGCAAGCTCATCTTCGACAATTACACTTCTTATCTTTTGAAAAGTCATCATATTTTATCTATTAATGGAAAAACAATTCGAACAATAGTACCTGTCTTGGGCATTCCTTTTTCGATAATTTCAAAAGAAATATTCTTTTTATACAATTCGTTCAGTAAACTTATTCGTTCCTTAGTATTACTTAATCCTCGGGATTCATGTGCTTTTTGGTTATTAGTTTTAAGTTCACGGCTTTTGGTTAAACCAATCCCATCGTCTTCTATAATCACTACAACTTTCCCTGCTTCAAACTCAAAATTAAGAGATAGAAATCCTTTCTTATCCAAATAACGCAATCCATGCCAAATGGCATTTTCAAGATGTGGCTGAATAATCATATTAGGAATTAGAACTGTTTCAGTATCTAAAGCATCATCAACACTAATTTTAAAATCGAATTTATCCTGAAACCTCAGATGTTCTAAATCTAAATATTTTTTGAGTTGTTCAATTTCTTTATCTAATGTGACAAAATCCTTATTCGAATTCTCCATCATATTGCGCATCAGGTTAGAATAAGAAGTCAGGTATTTATTGGCCTCTAATTCTTTGTTTTCCGAAATAAATTGATTCACGCTATTCAAGCTGTTAAAAATAAAATGTGGATTCATTTCTCTTCGCAAAGACTGTAAAGCAATTTCTTTGTTTTTGGTTTTTATCGAATATAATGCTTTCACAATAAACAAGAACAATAATAACAGTAGTACTATTGACCCTAGAAGAAAGTAATTAAATGTATTTTTCTTTGTAATCAATTCGTCCTTCAATGTCTTTTCTTTTTCTAACTGACGGATTTTATCTTCGGTTACCTGAAATGTTTTGGCATCGATAAGCGTTGTGTCGGATTCAATTAACTTATCAAAATTGGCAAAGAACTGCTCATATAAAGCAATACTTTCTTTGTCATCTCCTTTGGTTTTGTAATACTGAATTAAAGCAGACAAGCTCTTTTTAGCTTCCGTAGAATTTCCATTTTTAGATGCTAGGCCATACGCTTCCTTAAGTGATACAACTGCTTTCTTGGGGTCTTCTTTTTTAAAATAAAGTTTTGCTAAGGATTGTAATTGCTTTATTTGGGTAGTATAATCTTGCTTCTTTTTGGCTTCTGCCAAAAGTCTTTCGTTTATACCAATTGCTTTCTCAAATTGATTATCAGAAGCATATACTTTGGCAATTTCATTTTTGATTTTAATAACCTCTTCTGGTTTATCTTTTGCGTAAGCGAGTGCCTTAGTATAACTCTCGATTGCAACTATTTTGTTTTTTTGCTGCAAAGAGTTTTCTGCTTTTTGAACGTATGCGGCTGCAACCTCATTAATTTTATTATCTCTTTTAAGTAACTCAATATTCGATTCTACATATCCTGCTTGTGCCATCGGACTTGCTTGCGTGCGTAATCGATTGGCATCATTTAAATTTATCTTTTCTTCATTTTTACTCTCAGCAATAGCTCCAGCGCTCTCATAGTTTTTTATCGCCGAATCAAACTTTTTTTGATTCTCTTGTACCTTTGCAATACTTCTTGTTACTCGTATTTTATCTTCGGCAAGATTTTGTTTGGTATAACTAGTTAATGCTTTTTTATAATACTCTTCAGCTTTTGCATTATCTCCTTTATTAAGGAATTCATTGGCCAATCGTTCGTAATTCTGACCTATTTGTGTCTCATCATTTACATCCAACGATTTTTGTAATTCTTTGGATACTTTGCTCATTTTAGAAATCGGCACAGCTTTTTTCTTAGCAAGAGAATCCTGTG
The DNA here is from genome assembly GCF_020991525.1 of Flavobacterium sp. EDS. Classification (NCBI taxonomy): domain Bacteria; kingdom Pseudomonadati; phylum Bacteroidota; class Flavobacteriia; order Flavobacteriales; family Flavobacteriaceae; genus Flavobacterium; species Flavobacterium sp. EDS. The sequence goes on along the minus strand of NZ_JAJMOZ010000019.1, from coordinate 25,537 downwards.
CTATTACTCCAACAGGAAGTAACAACATTAGGAATAAAGAAAAAATAACTAATAAACGTCTCATATATTTTATCCTTTTTAATTCTCAGTACCTTAATTTATAGACAGCTCAGAACCTTTAAATTCAATACTGTAAAGTAAAGTATTTTATATTCTGTTTACAACTCGTTTCACCAAGTCAAAATACCGTTTCACCATTTCTGCAAAAAACGAACTCTTTAAGTTTATAAGTTTGGTCTATAATCACAATCTAAAACATAGGAAATCATGAAAACATCAATCCTTATCTCAGCGCTTTTAGCAACTGCATTTTCTTTTGCAAATAGCAATCATAGTAATGCAAATCTTAAAAAGAATACTAATATTGAAAAACCGATAACTGCGGAAAAGACCAAAATACAAGTTGCATTATTACTAGACACCTCTAGTAGTATGGATGGATTAATTGATCAGGCAAAATCTAGGCTATGGAATATTGTAAATACTTTAACGACTTTAAAATATGATGGAAAAACACCCGATATCGAAATTGCTTTGTACGAATATGGCAATGATGGCTTATCTAAACAATCTAATTATATCCGACAAATAGCACCACTTTCTACAGATTTGGATTTGATTTCGGAAAAACTATTCTCTCTAAGTACCAATGGTGGTAACGAATATTGTGGAGCTGTGATTCAGGACGCAACCAAACAATTAAAATGGGCAAAGGACAACCACAATATGAAGCTTATTTATATTGCAGGAAACGAAGAATTTAATCAGGGCGAAATTAATTATAAAGAAGCTATTAGCAATGCCTTAAAGAATGACATTTATGTAAATACTATTTATTGTGGAGATAAAACTCAAGGCATAAATGAACTATGGAAAGATGGTGCCGATTATGGAAAAGGTAAATATTTTAATATCGATTCTAATCAAACAGTACGTTATATAGTAACCCCATATGATGTTGAAATTACAAAATGTAACGAAAAAATCAACAAAACGTACATAAGCTATGGTTCAAAGGGTTCTGAGAAAAAAATGAATCAGGAAATGCAAGATAAAAACGCTCAGAAAGTTTCTGCATCAAATTATGCCGAACGTGCTGTGAGTAAATCAAAAGCCGTTTATAAAAACGACAGTTGGGACTTAGTCGATAAAGTAAAAGATGATGCTACGGCTATTTCGAAAATAAAAAAAGAAGAATTACCAACAGAACTCCGTAATAAATCTACTGCCGAATTAAAGGTAATTGTTGCACAAAAAACGAAAGAAAGAGAAAATATTCAAAAGGAAATTGGCGAACTTGCCAAAAAACGCCAGCAATATATCGATACTGAAGCAAAAAAGACAAAAAAACAAGACGACTTGGGGAATACGATAAACACATCGATAATTGCTTTTGCAAAAGTTAAAGGATATACGGTTGAAAAATAAATCCCATAGTGAAAAATCAATTATTTAAAAACATGAAAAAGAGCATCTTCTTTTTGATTTTTATAGGAGTCTTTTGTGTTGGCTTTAAATGCATACATAAAGAAGAAAGCCCTCAATTGTCTAGTTCAAGATCTTCTTCAGAAGAGAAACTGGCAGGCCAGATAAACGAGATTAAAAAGTTTGTAAATACATCTTCAAAATACAATACCGAAGTTGGCTTTTTTATCGATATGGGAATTGCATCTGGCAAGAAACGGTTTTTTATATATGATTTAAAAAATAACAAACTACTTAACAAAGGCTTGGTTGGTCATGGTTCTGGCTCAGAAACTGGAATTCCAGGAAAGCTAAAATTTAGCAACGTAAAGAATTCGCTTTCTACCTCGTTAGGAAAATACTCAATTGGGTATTCGTATGAAGGCACTTTTGGCAAAGCCTACAAATTATATGGCTTGGACAAATCTAATAGTAATGCCTTTGATCGAAATATTGTCTTACATAAATATTGGGAAGTCCCATTTGAAGAACAAAAAAACCCTATTTGCAACAGTCAAGGATGCCCAATGGTTAATGAAAAATTTTATGGGGTAATTGAAAAAATAATTGACAGCTCTAAAAAGAAAATCATTCTTGTTATCTATCACTAAAAACCCATTCAAATTTTCGTTATTTGTAATACATATTAGACTAAATAAATATTTTAAAATTATAATCTCATGATAAAAAACATAGTAACATCCGCTTTATTATTGATTGGCACAATTGCATTTGCACAAAAGCCAATCTTTACAACAGCAAAAGTAAAAGCCGCAACGGTATATTTTAATGCTGCCGAAATTTCCCAAACTGCAAGCGCTACTCTTCCGTTAGGAACAAGCGAAATTGTAATAAAAAATGTAGCTGTAGACTTGAACGAAAGTTCGATTCAAATAGGAACTCCATCGACAGTAACAGTTCTTTCGGTTCAGTTTACTAATAATTATATTTCAGAATATGAAGTTGACACTAAATCTCCTGCGCTAAAAAGAGTAAGAGACAGCATTGTTTTGGTTCAGAAAGAACTTCAGAAAGTTAATAACACTATAAATTCTGAAACAAAAACGATTCAGCTTTTAGACAAAAACCAACAAATTTCGGGTGTGAATTCAGGTTTGAATGTAACTGAATTAATGAAGATGGTGGAGTATTATAAAACAAAGCAACTAGAAATTGCCAATACTATTAATGCCCTTTCTGAGAAACAACAAAAGCTTAATGAAACACTTCAAAAACTAAACAACAAACTTGAAGTTGATACTAGCAAAGAAGAAAAAACATCATCTGGAAAACTAATTGTTCAGGTTATGAATGAAGTTGCTGGAGCTGTGCCTTTGGATATATCGTACTTAACAAATAATGCTACCTGGACTCCGTTTTATGACTTACGTGCCGAAAGTGTTACTTCGCCTATTAATATGATGTATAAAGCACAAGTGATTCAAAATACGGGTATCGATTGGAAAAAAGTAAAACTTACTTTATCTAGTGGCTATCCTAACCAAAACAATCAAGCGCCAATATTGAGTTCTTGGTTTTTGAGAAATAATAATGATGTTGTTCAAGCGGGTTATGCTTCTCAAAGAAATAAAATGAATCAGTTACAGGGAAGAATTGCTGAAGATAATACATTACAAGAAGTAGTTGTCACAGCTCCAGTAACAAAAAGAATGGTAAAATCATCTGTTTCTAATTACACGACAGTAGAAGAAAACCAGCTTAACGTATCTTTTGATATTGATATCCCTTATGACATTTTATCTAACGGAAAAATTCATAGCGTATCTCTAAAAGAAATAAAGCTTCCTGCATCGTATAAATATTATGCGGCTCCAAGAGTAGAGAACGAGGCTTTCCTTCTTGCTGAAATTGCAGATTATAGCAAATACAATTTATTGAGAGGTGAAGCCAATATTATCTTTGAAGGTATGTATGTAGGGAAAACTTTTATCGAGCCAAACCAAACTAGTGATACATTAAACTTGAGCATGGGGCGTGACAAAAAAGTATCTATAAAACGTGAAAAAGTAGCCGACAAATCGGGAACTAAGTTTTTATCGACTAAAAAAGAACAAACTTTTACTTATGATATCACTGTAAGAAACAACAAAAAAGAAGCTGTTGAACTTTTGCTAAAAGACCAATATCCTTTGAGTACCAATAAAGAAATTGAAGTTGAATTATTACAAAGTGATAGCGCTAAAGTAAACGCAGAAACTGGAATCTTGACTTGGCAGTTACAAATGAAGCCTAATGAAATCAAGAAATTTAGAATTAGTTATAAAGTAAGATATCCAAAAGATCAGATATTAAATTTATAAAAACCTTTTAAAAACAAATCCCGATACGTGTTTAAATGTATCGGGATTTGTTTTTTATAATCTGTGATAGAAAATTAACCGTAAAGTTCACAATACTTACAACTACTAAAACTGTAAACTGAGATTGCAAAACTGAAACTAAATTACGGTGCCGGATCTGGAATTACAGCGTGAACCGCATTGATATCGGCAATAACTTCGTCTGATAACGTAATATTAATAGAATCTATATTTTCTTTTAATTGTTCCATTGTAGTTGCTCCGATAATAGTACTAGTCACAAATGGTTGCTGATTAACAAAAGCCAACGACATTTGTGCAAAATTTAAACCATGTTTATTAGCAATTTCCTGATACATACGCGCAGCTTTAGTGCTTTGCTCGCTGCTATATCTTGTATATTGTGGGAACAAATTAAGTCTAGAGTTTGGATGTTTTTCTCCAGATAAAAATTTACCTGATAGTACCCCAAAAGCCATTGGTGAATATGCCAATAAACCAACATTTTCACGCATACAAACCTCAACTGAAGCATTTTCAAAAAGGCGGTTTAGTAGAGAATACGGATTCTGAATTGTTTTAATACGAGGCAAATTATTGTATTTGTTTTCTTCTAAAAAGCGCATAATTCCCCAAGGGTTTTCATTAGAAAGTCCTACATGTTTAATTTTCCCTTCTTTGATGAAACCCTCCATTGTTTGTAAAACTTCGTGAATATTATCTTCCCAAGCATCATCTTGGATTTTAAGCCCGCGTTGTCCAAAACAATTTGTTTTACGCTCTGGCCAATGCAGCTGATATATATCTACATAATCTGTTTGTAATCTTTGCAAACTATTATCTAAAGCATATTTTAAACTTGCTGGTGAAAAATCTATTTTCTCACGCATATAACCAAAGTTATCATTTGGTCCAGCAATTTTAGTTGCTAAAACAACATCTTCTCTTTTTCCTGATTTTTTAAACCAGGTTCCTATAATTTTCTCTGTGCTTCCGTAAGTTTCCTTGCTTGCAGGAATAGAATACATCTCGGCAGTATCAAAAAAATTAACGCCTTGTTCAAGTGCATAATCCATTTGAGCATGTCCTTCGGCTTCAGTGTTTTGTTGACCAAAAGTCATCGTACCAAGGTTTATTTTACTTACTTTAATATCTGTATTGGGAATTGTAGTGTATTTCATTTTTCTTTAGTTTCTATGGTGTTGTATTGCTAAGATTGTAGCTTTTACGAATAAGGCTCAAAGGTACAAAGCAAAATTTCAAAAGAAAAAGGTTCAAAGTTAAAAAACTCTAAACCTTTTTATGTTATAGATTTGCTCGGAAGAAAGCTTATTTTACTTCTTGCCACTCCCGATAGCTATCGGAATAAAAAGATTAAATGGATTTTCAAAGCTGTTTAAACTATATTCTAATTACTGTAAACTTGTCATTTCGACGCAGGAGAAATCTTAGCTAGTAGCTCGACAAAGATTATGGAATTTCTTGCGGAGATTTCTCCTGCGTCGAAATGACAATATTGGGCAAAACTTTGTGAACCTTGCGTAACTCTTTGCGCTCTTTGCGGTTAATTTTATCGCCATTGATTAAAAATATCTTATAGGAAAGGCCATAAACAAAAAGGTCCAGAGTATAAACTCTGAACCTTTGTCTCTTTGTACCTTAGAACCTCAGTTCCTTAGCAACTTAATTAATGCTATTCAACATATCTGCGATTTCATCTAATCTTGGCGTTAAGATGATTTCGATTCTACGGTTTTTAGCTTTTCCTTCAGGAGTTGCATTGCTTGCCAATGGAGAGAATTCTCCACGACCTGCTGCCGTTAATTTTTGTTTGTTGATTTTACTGTTTTCACTCAAAATAGCTACAATTGCAGTCGCTCTTTTTGTTGATAGATCCCAGTTATTTGTAATTACTCCTGAACCTATATATGGATCATCATCAGTATGTCCTTCTATAAGTACCGAAAGATCTGGATTATCTCCTAATACTTTCCCAAGTTCTACAACCGCTTTTTTACCTTCGCTACCTACTGACCAACTTCCTGAATTGAAAAGTAATTTATTTTCCATAGAAACATATACCTTCCCGTTCTTTTGCTCTACAGTCAATCCTTTACCTTCAAAACCATTTAGTGCTTTCGAAAGCGTTTCTTTTAACTTTTTCATAGCAGCTTCTTTAGCAGCTATCATAGCTTCAAGTTCGTCTAATCGTTTTGCTGTTTTATCTAAACGTGCTTGTTCAGCTGCCAATGCTTTTCCTTTGGCTTCAAGTTGCTCTAGCAACTCACGATTCTTGTTCATATTGTTTTTTAAGGCTTCGTCACTATTTTTTTCTAGTGCATTATAGGAGTCTTGTAAAACTTTTAATTTGTTTTGTGCAGCAGCATAATCCGCTTTTTGTTTTTCTAATTCTGCTTTGGTAGCACTAAGGCTTTTATTTAATCCGTCACGATCTAACTCTAATTGATTTTTTGCTTTAAGCAATTCCGCGTTTTCATCAGAGATTGAACGGTTTTCTTTTTTTAAATCGGCAAATTTAGTTTCTAAATCATTGTATATTTTTTTGGATACACACGATGTTGTAAGCGCTAATATCAATAATCCGATGGAGACTTTTTTAATCATTTTTATTGTGGTGTTTATTATTTGAGATATTATTATTCTTGTTATTATTGGCATTAGCCCTGATTGAAGCGGAAATCCTTTATGTTTTTGTCTTTTAAAAACATAAAGATTATAGCGTAAAGCAGGAAATAGCTCCTAAGTAAATTTTACTCAAGACCGCAATATAAGCCTAAAACCTGTGTATAACTAACAATAATGATACCATTAATCTTCAATTTCGACTAAAACTGGGCAATGATCTGAATGTACTGCATCTGGCAATATAACAGCGCGTTTTAGTTTATCCTGCAAAGTGTCGCTAACTAAATTATAATCAATTCTCCATCCTTTGTTGTTTCCTCTTGCTCCAGCTCGGTAACTCCACCAAGAATAATTGTGTGGTTCTTTATTAAAATGGCGGAAACTATCTATAAATCCAGTTTTCATGAATCCGTCTAACCAAGCGCGTTCAGCTGGTAAAAATCCTGAAACAGTTTTATTACGTACTGGATCATGAATATCTATTGCTTCGTGACAAATATTATAGTCTCCACAAATGATAAGATTAGGTATTGTTTTTCGAAGCTCATTGATATAAGTCTGAAAGTCATCCATGAACATAAATTTATGATCCAATCGCTGGATATTTGTTCCCGATGGAAGATATAAACTCATTACCGAACAGCTATCAAAATCTGCTCGAAGGTTTCTTCCCTCAAAATCCATGTGTTGAATTCCAGTTCCGTATACTACGTTATTCGGTTTTATTTTTGAAAGAATCGCTACACCGCTATATCCCTTTTTTGTAGCTGGATAATAATACTGATATGGGTAACCTGCTTTGGTAATATCCTCTACAGGAATTTGATCTTCTGTGGCTTTAATCTCCTGAAGACAAATAACATCCGGGTTTGCTTGTTGCAACCAATCGATAAATCCTTTTGAAATTGCAGCACGAATTCCGTTTACGTTATAAGAAATAATTTTCATTACAATTTTGTTTTATGTATTTCAAATGTAATAAAAAAGCGGAAAGTTTGGATAAGAAATAAGGAAAAGTAGAGTTTTTTGTTATCTTTGTTTCCTGCTCTAAAAAACAAATTGTACATGGGTTTAGTTACCGCGAAAGAAGTTGCCAAGGCAATAAATGTTGACAAGTATGGGGTTCTAGGTACTTTCTCTGGCTGGGTCCTTATGAAGGTACTAAAGATATCTACCTTGAATAAGGTTTACGATAGAAACAAACATCTAGAAGATGTTGCTTTCTTGAATGGGGTTTTGGATGATTTACAAATCAAATTCGAGATTCCTGAAGAAGATTTAAAACGATTACCAAAAGATGGTGCTTATATTACTATTTCGAACCATCCGTTAGGTGGTATCGATGGCATTTTATTGCTAAAATTAATGCTTGAAAGAGAGCCTAATTTTAAAATCATTGCCAATTTCCTATTGCACCGTATCGTTCCTCTTAAAAAGTATATCATGCCTGTAAATCCTTTTGAAAATCATAAGGATGCTAAATCAAGTGTGGTAGGTATTAAGGAAACATTTCGTCATTTAAGTGATGGAAAACCTTTGGGTATTTTTCCTGCAGGTGAAGTTTCTACTTATAAAGATGGAAAACTAGTAGTGGATAAACCTTGGGAAGAAGGTGCGATTAAATTAATCCGAAAAGCCAAAGTTCCTGTTGTTCCTATTTATTTTCATGCCAAAAACAGTAAATTATTCTATTGGCTATCTAAAATAGATGACACTTTACGTACAGCAAAATTACCTTCGGAATTGCTTACTCAAAAAGATCGTGTAATTAAAGTACGTGTTGGGAAGCCTATTTCGGTTAACGAACAAAACGAAATTCAATCTTTTGAAGAATACTCTGAGTTTTTAAGAAAGAAAACTTATATGTTGGCAAATCCTTTTGAAAAGGAACATAAATTACTAGATACTGCTAACTTAAAAATTCCTAGAAGCCCTAAGGAAATTGTTACTCCAGCAAATGAGAACAAGATAAATGCCGAAGTTGAAGCTTTAAGAAGTACTGATTGCAGATTATTACAAAGTAAAAATTACGAAGTGTTTTTTGCTTCTGCCAAAAACATTCCGAATATATTACATGAAATTGGCCGCTTACGCGAAATTACTTTCCGTGAAGTTGGTGAAGGAACAAATGAGCCTATCGATATTGACAAATATGATCAATATTACCACCATATGTTTTTATGGGATGATGATGCCAAAAAAATATCTGGAGCTTACCGCATGGGACTAGGTTCTGAGATTTACCCTAAATACGGAATGGATGGTTTTTATCTAAATGACCTTTTTAGATTTGAACCTGAACTTCATGATATGATGCATAAGTCTATCGAAATGGGGCGTGCATTTATCATTAAAGAATACCAACAAAAACCAATGCCTCTTTTCTTATTATGGAAAGGAATCATTCATACAACATTACGTTATCCAGAGCACAAATATTTACTGGGTGGTGTAAGTATAAGCAATCAATTCTCTGATTTCTCAAAATCGTTGATGATTGAATTTATGAAATCAAATTATTACGATCCTTATATTGCTCAATACATTCATCCTAAAAAAGCATATAAAGTAAAACTAAAAGATGCTGATAAAGACTTTATTTTTGATGAAGCAGAATCAGATCTTAATAAGTTTGATAAAATCATCGACGAATTAGAACCAGGAAACTTACGTTTGCCTGTTCTAATTAAAAAATACATCAAGCAAAATGCACGAGTTGTAGCTTTTAATGTTGATCCATTATTCAACAATGCTATCGACGGTTTAATGTACATTCGTATTGCCGATATTCCTGAAAGCACTATGAAACCAGTAATCGAAGAATTCCAAATAGAACTAGAAAGAAAGCTAGCTGAGAAAGACGATTAAATCTTAGATATATATAAAAACAAGAATCCCGTTTCATAAAATTTGAAACGGGATTTTTTATGTTTTAAAACCAAATTGATTGATGCAAAATATCATCGAAAGAATTGTTTTTTATGAAAAAAATAATTCTTATAAAATGATAAAGTGCTAGAAAAATACCCAATCTATAAGCTAGCTTTTTATTATATAAAAGCGTAGTGAAATATTCTTTTTTTGTAATTAATTCGGTTATCAATACGATAATAGTCACCCAACAAAAGGCAATCACAAAAGGACCCAAAATATGGTAAGTAATTGACTTATATAAATCTCCCTGATAAAAATAAACTAATGATTTAGTAATTCCGCATCCGGGACAAGGAAAACCTGTGAGCATCTTGAAAGGACAAAATGACTGATCCGTTTCTAAATGATCATTATGATTATTTAACATTAAAAAAAACGGAACTATCAGTGTAATTGCTGCACCGATAATTCCGTAAATTTTACGTTTTGTTCTGATATTATTTGTATAGTCTGTTGATATCACCTTGTACAATCATTGCTGCTGCAATAGGGAAAAACAACCCTAAAAGAATTAATAAAGTCGATTGGTCTTTTTGAAGTTCTCCTGTTTTTTCATAAACCTTAGGTAATGCATCTTTTCCAGCTAGATAATAAAAATAAATATTAACTGGCATACAACATCCTGCAAAAATCGCAACAGGTTGTGATATAACCTCTTTCCCTGAAACAGCATTAAAAACTTCTGCTACTTTTATATTCCAGTAAATTAAATACAATCCACAAGTTAAAATTCCAAAAAGTAATACCATAATTGGATCAACTTTAAATACTGGGATTGGATCATTAAAATTATTTGATGTTTTTTCTAATTCCATTTTTATTTTTGAATTTGTTAATTCCTACTCTTTGGATTTTCGGTTACTCCTAGATTTTTAAAAGAAATATTATTTAGATTAATTCTTTCAAAAAAATCAGCAGCAATATTATTAAAAATTAGCAAACAAAACTAATTATTATTTAAATATTTACAAGAAAAAACTCGTTATTAAATTCAAAAAAAAATCTACTCAAAAACTCACCTAGTCTGTTATTTACAAACAAACAGCTTTAATTTTATCGACAATTACTTGCGCTAAACGCTCGTGACTCTCAAATGTCCATCCTGCAATATGTGGCGTTAAGATTACTTTTCTTCCGTCTAATAAATATTGAAAAGCTTCCGGTGTATTCTTATCCTGAAAAAGTGTTTCGAAAGATAATTTTTCATATTCCAAAACATCCAAACCTGCCCCAAGTACCTTCCCAGACTCCATTGCAACTACTAAATCGGCAGTCACAATATTTTTTCCTCTTGAGGTATTAATGATCCATAGTGGTTTTTTGAACCCATTGATAAATGTTGTATCAACCATTTTATCTGTTTCTGGTGTCCACGGAATGTGCAAACTCAGCACATCCGTTTTTTCTTGAAGTTCTTGCAACGAAACTTGTTTAGCATTTTCATCACCTACATTATCCTGAATATCATAGCATAAAACTTCTACATCAAAACCTCTCAATTTTTTTGCAAATGCTTTACCCATATTTCCGTAACCTATAATTCCTACCGTTTTGCCATCAAGCTCGTGACCACGATTACTTTCTCTGTTCCATTGTCCTGAACGAATTTCACTATCAGCAAGATTTAGTTTGTTAAAAAGAGAAAGAATCATCCCCAATGTATGCTCAGCAACTGCATTACGGTTTCCTTCAGGAGCGGCAATAAGTTCAATGCCTTTAGATATGGCATAATCGCAATCTATACTCTCTAGTCCTGCTCCAACTCGTGCTATAAATTTTAAATTTATTGCTTTATCGATAAATTGTTTATCGATTTTAAAACGACTTCTAATTACAATTCCTTGATAATCCTTGATTTTTGCTTCAATTTCTTCTTTAGTAGAAGTAAAATCTGCATAATTTTCAAATCCCGCTTCTTCTAATTGTTCCCAAAGAATTGGATGATTGCTATCGATATGTAAAACTTTAATTGGCATGAAATTAAGACTTAAATTAGATAAACAAAGTAACAAAAAAAATGTGGGTTATATCGGCTCTCGATCAAATTGCCAACACTAAAACTCCTCTAAAAACCAATATTTCCTATTTTATTGGCTATATTTTTTTTAACTTTGAAAATAATGCATTTTCAACCTTATTCCTAAAAATGAAATTAACAAAAACATTTAAGTCCTTTTTTCAAAGTGAAAAATCAGGAGGACTCATCTTACTCTTCGTAACGATTCTTTCTCTTTTTCTAGCCAACTCAATATTTCAAACCGAATATATTGCTTTTTGGGAAACCAACATCGGACATCACTCAATAACACATTGGATCAATGATGGCTTGATGACTATTTTCTTTTTGTTAATAGGATTAGAATTAGAACGCGAAATCTATCAAGGTGAATTAACCAGTATAAAAAATGCATCATTACCCATTTTTGGTGCTTTGGGCGGAATGTTAATTCCTGCTGGAATATTTTTATTGCTAAATTTTGGAACTGCTACCCAAAACGGAGCAGGAATCCCAATGGCTACCGATATTGCTTTTGCAATTGGAATTTTATCTCTTTTAGGAAATAGAGTTCCCTCTTCTCTTAAAGTCTTTCTTACTGCTCTTGCTGTAATCGACGATTTAGGCGCTATTATAGTTATTGCATTATTTTACACTACAAGTATATCCTTTCTATACCTGGCTCTTGCATTTGCTGTTTTAGGAGTGTTATTTATTTTTAACCGAATGAAAATTCACAATCTCTTTATTTATTTGATTGGTGGAGTTATCATGTGGTACTTTATGCTTAACTCTGGAGTTCACGCTACTATAACTGGTGTTTTATTGGCTTTTGTAATTCCGTTTGGAGATGGAGGCAAGAAAACTTCTTCTTATAAACTACAGCACTTTTTACACAAACCAGTTGCCTTTTTTATCTTGCCATTATTTGCATTGGCAAATACTTGTATTGCTATTAGCTCAGACTGGCATGAAGGATTAAGCCACCCCAATGCCTTAGGAATCATTCTAGGTTTGGTAATAGGAAAACCACTAGGAATAGCTCTATTTGCCTTCTTAGGAGTTACATTAGGAATTTGTACACTTCCAAAAGAGCTTAAATGGTCGTATGTTATAGGTGCAGGAATGCTTGGAGGAATTGGATTCACAATGTCTATATTTATAACCTTACTTGCTTTTAATGAACCTGAAGTAATTACTTTTTCTAAAATAGCCATTTTGCTGGCTTCTTTTATGGCTGGATTATTAGGTTTTATATACTTGAAATTTTCTCTCTCAAAAAAGCAAATCAAACATACTTAAAACAAAAAAAGGACTTTCAGTTTAAACCGAAAGTCCTTTTTTTATAAGTATTATTATAAAACTATCCTTTAATTTGTTTTAAAGAAGTTTTAATTCCTTTTATTAGTGATGAACTAAAGCCATTGTGTTCCATTTCGTTCAAGCCAACGATTGTACAGCCTTGTGGCGTAGTAACTCTATCGATTAACTGTTCTGGATGTACTTTTTCTTCTAACAACATTTTGGCAGCTCCTTTTACCGTTTGCGCCGCTATTGCTAATGCTGTTTGAGAATCAAATCCTATTTCGATACCTGCTTGCATCGAAGCACGAATATATCGTAATGCATATGCTGTACCGCAAGCGCCTAAAACAGTTGCCGCATCCATTAATTTTTCGTCAATAATTGGTGCTGTACCTAAATCTTCAAATAAGGATACCACTGCTAATGCTTGTGCTTTATCTTTTTCACTAAATGAAATACATGTAGCTGATTCTCCAAATTGTGCTGCAATATTGGGCATAATCCTAATCACATGATGCTCTTGACCTGTTTTATTTTGAAGCACGTCAATTGCCAACCCACTTACTGCTGAAGCTATTGTTTTATTAGAAATTACAGGTAGAATTTCGGCCAAAACCGTATCAACTTGATATGGCTTTATAGTCAAAATAATAAGATCTGCTTCTTGTATTTTGTGCTTATTATCAGATGAAACCGTAATGTCTAATTCTTGTAAATACAAAATACTAGCTGTATTTCTTCTGGTAATCGTAACTTGATTGTTCTTTGAAAATTTTGCAATTCCTAAGGCTATAGAAACCCCTAGGTTCCCTCCTCCTATTATGTGTACTTTCATTCTGGTTGTAATTTATAGTTTTTTGGTTGTTTTTTGGTTTAATAGTCTGAGTCTTAAAAGCACAAAATATAGTGGTTAATTATATTTATTTTTATGCCTTTTTTCTATAATAATCTACCTTTCAATAATATGGACGCAATCGAAAAATAAATAACTAGTCCTGTTACATCAACTAATGTTGCCACAAATGGCGCCGATGAAGTTGCTGGATCCAGCTTAAGTTTTTTTAACATAAATGGTATCATAGAGCCCGAAAGCGTTCCCCATAATACAATAAATAATAAAGAAAAAGAAACAGTAAGTGCAACAAAAAACCAATGGATTCCGTATTCATACAATCCTGTTTTTTGCCATATCATAATTCTTACAAAGCCTACTATTCCTAATATAGAACCCAATAAAAATCCTGATGCAATTTCTTTTTTCATTACATACCACCAATCTTTTAGTGTTAATTCTTTTAACGCCATGGCACGAATAATAAGTGTTGCAGCTTGTGAACCCGAATTACCTCCACTAGAAATAATCAACGGAACAAATAATGCCAAAACTACAGCTTTCTCTATTTCTCCTTCAAAAAAGCCCATTGCAGATGCAGTAAACATTTCTCCAATAAACAAAACCACTAGCCAGGTAGCTCTTTTCTTGACCATTTCAAAAAGAGTAGTTTCAACATACGGTAATTCAAGCGCCTCTAAACCCCCAAATTTCTGAATGTCTTCAGTATCTCTTTTTTCTATTTCATCTCTTATGACATCAATAACATCATCAATCGTAATGCGACCTACCAAGCGTCCCAATTCATCTACCACAGGAATTGCCTCTAAGTCGTATTTTTCCATGATACGCCCTACTTCAACATCAGGAGTTTCTACATCTACATAATGTAATTTTTTAATATAGACTTCACTAACCGGAGTTCTTGTAGAAGTAGTTAATAGATCTTTAAGCGACAAACGTCCTTTTAATCTATCTTCATCATCAACCACATAAATAGAATGTACTCTTGAAATATTCTCTGCCTGAATTCGCATTTCTTTTACACAAGTAAGTACATTCCAATTTTCATTGACCTTTACCAACTCTTTATGCATGATTCCTCCTGCAGTATTCTCAGCATAACGTAATAAATCGACAATACCCTTGGCATGCTCTACGTCCTGAAGCTCAGATATTACTTCGGCTTTTCTATCTTTCGATAATTCACCAATAATATCGGCAGCATCATTTGTTTCTAATTCGTCTAGCTCCTCGGCAATCTCTTTTGGCGATAGTCTGCTTAATATATTCTCACGCAAATCATCCTCTAACTCTAGAAGAATCTCGGCGGTTTTTTCGCTATCTAATACTTTAAATATGTACGTTGCTTTATCAAAATCCAATTCATCCAGGATTTCGGCAATATCAGCATGGTGAATATCATTCAATAAAACTTCCAATTGCTTGTCGTTTTTACTTTGAATGAGATTTTCTAATTCTTGTATTAGACCTTTGCTGATTTTAAACTCCATCGGCTTCTATTTTCTGAGTTAATGCTATAAATTCTGCCACGTCTAGTTGTTCCGGACGCAAATCAAAGATAGTGTCTTCTCTTAACTTGTCTGATAAATTTAATGTTTTCAAACTGTTACGTAACGTTTTTCTACGTTGTTGAAAAGCTGTTTTCACAACTGTAAAGAATAATTTTTCGCCACAAGGCAAACTGTAATCTTCTTTTCGGGTCATTTTCATAACACCCGATTTTACTTTGGGAGGCGGAATAAATACATTTTCATCTACTGTAAACAAGTACTCAGTATCATAAAAAGCCTGTGCTAAAACCGAAAGTATACCATAAGCTTTTGATCCTTTCTTTTCACAAATACGTTGTGCTACCTCTTTTTGGAACATACCCGAAAACTCAGGAATCTGATCACGATATTCTAATGTTTTAAAGACAATCTGAGTAGAAATATTGTATGGAAAATTACCAATTATAGCAAATTGTTTCTTTTCGAAAACTTCATTTATATCATACTTCAAAAAATCTTTTGAAATAATTTTATCTTTTAATTTTGGATAATTCTCATCTAGATAAGTTACCGATTCAGTATCGATTTCGATAACATAGGTATTGATTGGTTTTTCTAACAAATATTTTGTTAGCACACCCATTCCTGGTCCAATTTCCAGAACCTCGTCATACCCTTTTAAACTCAACGTATCTGCGATTGCCTTAGCAATGCTTTCATCCTTTAGGAAATGTTGTCCGAGATGTTTTTTGGCTTTTACTTTTTCCATTTTATTTAAATCATCAGATTGTTAGATTATTAGACTTTTCGAAATATCGAACCATCTGATATCAAATAATCAATTTCTTATTTATTAATTTATCGAAGTTGCTGAATGTCTTTGATAACCAAGAAAGTTAACTGCCGCTTCACCAACCATAAGTATTGGTACATAATCTTTATTAACTAAAGAAAGACCCCAAAGGCATTTTAATTCCTCAATTTTTGACGTCTCCCTTTGGTTTTATAACAATCAAAAAATTATCTTTATTTTTATCCTGTTTATTCTTAACGGGAAACTTGCTCACACGTTCCATCAAACAAAAAAACTATATAGTCTTCCAGTTTTAGACAACTTAAAGAAATCTTCTTGTTGCTGTTTGTTGCTCTGTTCTTTTGTTTGAAATCTAATTTCCATTTTTTTTAGATTGTTAGACTTTTCAAAATCAAATAAATCTATTAATGATCTGAGATAAACTCTAATTCTGTTCTAAAAGAAAGCATCTTATCAGCAAATAATCGAAATGCTTCCTGACTAAAAGCTGGCTCGTCTTCTAGGTAATACTTCTCTAACGTTTCCTTGCTATCGGTTACATATTGAACAGAGTAAGTAATTCCTCCCATCTCTTCATCTACTAAAACTTTTACAATTCTTGCTGATGAAAATTTTCCTGTTGCTAAAATTTCAGGAATATGTTTTTGTTGCATCCAATTTAACCATTGATCATGCACACTTTCATGTATGTTTGTGGTAATGTTGTAAATAATCATTCTTTTTGATTTTTAGATTATTAGATTCCTTAGATTATCAGACTTTTAAAATCCAACAATCTCACAATCCAATAATCTGCTTTATAAATTAGTATCGCCTCTTAATTCCCTATATCTCTTTCTGGCATCTACAAAATAAATACTGTCCTGATGATTAAAAATTATTTTCTCGTATAAGGCTTTTGCCTTTTCGGAATCCTGCAATTTCTTATTGTAAATCTCTGCCGAAAAGAACAAAGCTTCATCAATATAGATTCCGTCACTGTGCTGATCGATAATCAATTGATATTGACTTATAGCCGAATTATAATCGCCTAAATCCTCGTAAATTTGTCCTAATCGCAGCAAAGTTACGGCTTCTATTTCTTGTCCTTTAAAAGTTTTTAATATATTTTGAAATTGTACTATTGCGTCTTGGTTTCTATTTTGAAATATAAGGTAGTCTGCCTTAGCAAATTGCTTCAAAGCAGTTTGTGTAGAATCGGCAACAGTATTATCATTTATCAATAAAAAATACTCCAAAGCATCATTTGCAATTAACTGTGTACTAGCCGATTTAAGTTCTTTAAACTGTTTTAAAGCCCAAACAAAATCGGTTTTAAAATAGCTTGTTTTGGCAGCTTTTAGACTCGCTTCGTGTGCCATAACATCATTTTTCAAGTCCAATTCTATTTGTGAGTAATACAATAACGCTTGATTAAATTTTTCTTCATAAAGCAAAATATCAGCTAATTCCATTTTAGCTTGTGCTCGTTGATAGTCATTAAGCTGCAATTCGAGTGCTTTTTTAACAATCGACTTAGCCTCTTCAGATTTTTTTAAATCAAAAGCTAAAAAATGAGCTTGAATTAATTGCAAAGATAAAGTAAAAGGACTTATACCATAAGTTGTTAACAGTCCTTGAAGCTCTGTTTGAATTACTGGATATTCTTTTTCAGTAGCCTTATCGATTTTTATTTTATACAAATAGGTATTTGCCTGTAATAGCAAATCTAAGTCTTTTGTGTTCTCTAAAACGAAAGCTAAAATCTCTTGAGCGGCTTCTGGATCATCATCATCAATAGCAAATTGTGCCAAATTTACAATACTCGAAAGCGATTCAGGATCACGCTTATAAATGGCTTTTTCCTGAATAAAAGCTTTTCCAAATTCTTTTTGTTGCACATAAAACCAACTCAAATAGCGATTCCAAAAAACATCTTGTTCTTTTTGAGTCCTTAAAATAAGGGATTTTCGCAATGCATCATTAAATGTTGTATCGGCTTCATCAGCCATAAATCTTGATAACTGACTCTGAATAAGTGGTGTGTTCTGCTGATTGGTATAAGACTCTGTCAACAATGTTTCGATCATCATATCCGTCTTACCCATTTGTCCGTACAACAAACCGATCTGAAAATTAAAATTAAAACTAGGTTGAATTTTAGTTGCCTGCTGATATGCTTTTAGAGCATATTCCAGCAATACTTTTTTCTCAAAAGAATTGGCTATTCCAAACACTTCGTTAGGATTGGTCAAAATCTTATCTAAAGCCTGATCGTAGTATGTTTTGGCTTTAGTATCATTTTTTTGCAACTGAAAATTATATCCCAATTCTATTAAAATAGTACCTTGTTTATACTTATTAAAACGGTTTTGGATAATTTTATCAGCTACATCAAACTGCTGTAATTGCTGATAACAGTCAATTGCTCTATAAAAATATTGTGTATTCGAAGGATTATTATCCAACAACTCCTGATAACTGATTTTTGCTTTTTCAAAATCACCTTTATCATAATAATACTGCGCTAATTGCTCATTTTGAGCTAACGCAAAAGTAGACCACAACAAAACGATATAGATAAAAATATTTTTCATATTCAGTTTTTAAGTTGTAGTCTTGGTAAGCAGTCGCAGCTCTGAAAACTGCGACTGAAAACCAAATACTAATTAATCTATAATATCAAACCCACAGTATGGACGTAATACTTCTGGAATTACGATTCCTTCTGGTGTTTGGTAGTTTTCAAGAATTCCAGCAAGAACTCTTGGTAATGCCAATGAACTTCCGTTTAATGTATGAGCCAATTGATTCTTACCGTCTTTATCTTTAAAACGTAATTTTAAACGATTTGCCTGAAAAGTTTCAAAATTAGATACTGAACTAATTTCTAACCAACGATCTTGCGCTGTAGAAAAAACCTCAAAATCATATGTTAATGCCGCGGTAAAACCCATATCACCACCACACAAACGTAAGATTCTGTATGGTAATTTTAATTCCTGTAGAATGTTTTTCACATGCTCAACCATTCCGTCAAGCGCTGCATATGAATTATCTGGATGCTCAACACGTACAATTTCGACTTTGTCAAATTGGTGCAAACGGTTCAATCCACGTACATGTGCTCCATAAGAACCTGCTTCACGACGGAAACAAGGTGTATAGGCAGTATGTAAGACTGGCAATTCACTTTCGCTTAAAATAACATCACGAAACAAATTCGTTACAGGAACTTCGGCTGTTGGGATTAAATATAAATCATCAATAGTCGAATGATACATTTGCCCTTCTTTGTCTGGCAACTGACCTGTTCCATAACCTGAAGCTTCATTTACCAAATGTGGTACTTGCACTTCATTATATCCTGCAGCAGTGTTTTTATCTAAAAAATAATTGATCAAAGCACGTTGTAATCTGGCTCCTTTTCCTTTGTAAACAGGAAATCCAGCTCCAGCAATTTTTACACCTAACTCAAAATCGATAATATCATATTTCTTTACCAAATCCCAATGTGGTTGTGCACCTTCATGCAACACTGGAATTTCACCTTCTTCGAAAACATTTAAATTCTCTTCTGGAGTTTTTCCTGCTGGAACAATATCAGCTGGAAGATTTGGTAAAGCATATAGCTTATTCGTCAAATCTTGCGTCAAAACATCTGCTTTATCAGCTAACTCTTTACTTTTCTCTTTTAATACAACAGTTTTCTCTTTTAAGATAGCGGCTTTAGATTTTTCACCTGCTTTCATCAATTCTCCAATATCTTTGGATAATTTATTAGATTCAGACAAAATGTTATCCAACTCAACTTGAGTTGCACGACGTTTTTCGTCTAGTTGCACCACTTCTTCAACAGCACTTTTGGCATCGATATTTCGTTTTGCCAAAGCTGTGATTACTTTTTCCTGATTCTCTCTAATAAATGCGATTTGTAACATAGCTTAAATTTTGTAACTATTGTATTTTTATATATTAAGGAAGCAAATTTAAGGAAATGTTTGCTAAGAATTGGACAAAGTTTGTCACTAAACATAATTTCTTACTCCTAAAAGGAAATTATTATATAAAGTTATCACACTAAGTTGCACAAAGACTCACAAAAGTTTAATTAAATAGAGAGACAATACTTTGTCCTCCTGAGCTGAGTCGAAGGATCACATAGTTCAGCCCAATATAATTCTGATCACATAACAGCATCATTGTCTTCAAATCTTTCTTTCTTCTTTCTCACTTCTCACAAACTTCATTTCTCACAAACCCTAACTTTTGAGCCTTTGCCTCTCTGAACCTTCCTTATGCTCTCTTAATCTCATGTCCCACAAATTCCTCCAAAGTAGCAAACATATCATCTACCGAAAGGACTTCTAAATCTGGGTGAGATTTTAAAAAATTAGCATTCAACGTAACGAGATTTTCCTCTATTTCATAAAAAGTATCATTGTTAAGCAAATCCCTTATTGGGTTTACACCTTCTAGTTTACCTTTCAAGAATTTATTGAGTTTTACACTACTCATTAATTTTACTTTCTTGCTTTGTTGTTGGAATAATTCCAAATGTTTATCCGCACCAAGTAGTGCCAAACCTTCTTCTATTAATTCATTTAATTCTGCATTCCAGCTTGAATTATATACAAATTGAGCAAAATTCCCTTCTGTGTATTGTGAAGTATAATAATCTAAATAATAACTCATTAAAGCATCTTCATGAATCAGGTCATCATCTACTTTTTCTTCGCGCATTAAATTAATTACCGAAATATTTGAGTGAATCACATCTTGAAGATTTTCACTATTCATTGCCGTTTCAGAAATTATTATTCTCCCAAATTCCATGTCCTTTATGTTTAATAAGTTTGGTACAAATTTCGGGTAAAAATTGGAAAAAAGAAATGCTTTTTATTTTAATCACAAATTGCATCAATTTATTAAGGTTCCTTTACAAAAAACCGTAGTAAGCATACACTCACTACGGTTAAGATTTATTTATTTTATTTTTTATTTAAAATCTATAAAAACTAAAACTACCTTCAGTTACAGCAAATGCTGTTCCTTTATTTGTTCCAGAAAAACTAAATGTTCCTTTGATTTTTTTACTATCAATGACAGTAATAGTAATAGTTCCTGATGTCGCTACGGCATTATCGATTTCTGGCAAAAAACTAAAATCTGCTTGATAAGTTGTAGTAAGTTTTTTTAAATCATGAACAATTGGATAGGTTCCTGCAGTAGCATTTAAAGGCATCCACAAAGAAACTCTTCTAAATGTGTTATCTATACCTTGAAAGCCCATTAAAGCCATCGCTTCTGATTCTGATAATTCAGGTTGAAGAGAATAAGAAGCTCCATTATATTTAAATTTAATAAAATTTTCTGTGGTTACAATCTCGTCCTCGTCTGAAGAATCATTATTACTACAGGAGAAAGACATTGTTAAAGCTAAAATAGCAAAAGCAAAAAAGGTAATTTTTTTAAAAATTTTCATTTGATTGGGTTAAGTTAATTTAACCGCTAAAATATATTTTTTTAACTATTAAACAGAAATTTAATTATATATTTTGACAATTATATACATTAGTTCCAGCGATTACTCCTCTTTAATACTTAAAGATTCTAGAGTGTTTATTCTAGCAAAAAAATACCATCGGATTTATTTAGCATCCGATTCGTTACTATTCCCTTTCTGGTTCATCTTTGCAACTAATGCTTTTAAACGTAGTGCTTTTTCTTTTTTCTCTTCTTGAATTTTAGACTTTTTCCGATTTAGCAATTTGGTATGTAAAGCCTTGTTTTTAGTGTTCTTTTCAGGTCCTTTTCCCATGATTCACTTTTCTTTAATTTGCGTTTACAAATATAAGAAACTGAATGCGAATATTTTTGCGGGCGTGTCCTTCCGTAAACTTCAGGTCGGGCTATTCACTCCAAGTCCTCGCACTTCCTTCGTCAGCCTGCGGGCTATTCGCTACTATCCCTCACGCAACCCAACATCCATAAGAAACATAAATTTGTGAGAATATTAAAACAATTAAAAAAACACTATTTTAGCATAACTAGAGTCGTTTCATATAATAAATAATAATATTAAGTGTCTATCCATCACCACTAATACTACAATAAAAAATCATGAAAGAAATATATCATTTAAACTGCGTAAAAATTGTTTCACCAGTAAACGATAATGTTTGCGGACATTGTATTTTAATCAAAGAGAACGATAACCTTATTTTAATAGATACAGGAATTGGGCTTTTAGATATCCAACAACCATTAGAAAGAATAGGACAAGAACTTATTGATATGGTTGGATACCGTTTTAACGAAAATCAAACCGCTATTAGACAAATTGAAGAATTAGGGCTCGATCCTAAAAAAGTCACTGATTGCATTATATCCCATCTGGATAATGATCACATTGGCGGACTAGCTGACTTTCCTAATGCAACAGTTCATGTGGGAATTGAAGAATATGAAAACTATAATTCAGGAAATCCAAGATATTTAAAAGCACCTTTATCCCATAATCCAACGATCAAGACATATAAAAAATCAGATTTCAATTGGTTTGGATTTGAAGCGAGAAAAGTGGCTACAAATACCGAGACAGAAATTTTCCTTATTCCACTTTTTGGACATACCTTAGGACATTGTGGAGTAGCTTTTAAAAAAGACGACACATGGATATTTTATATTGCAGACGCTTATTATATGAGAGTAGAACTCAGCCATAGTAATCATCCCGTAAACCAATTAGCCCGAATGAGAGCCGAAAACAATAATTTAAGATTGAACTCCTTAGATAAAATCAGGACTTTAATAAATGAACACCCAGAAATTGAAGTTTTTGGATATCATGATATTGAAGAGTTTAGACTTTACAAAAACTAATTAAAGATAGCCTCAATTATCATTGCAGATGAAGAACTTATATCATTTTTTAATTCTTTTATCATTTACGTTCGGAAACGCTCAGGTCAAGCTTAATCAATATCAAGAAAGAAAACTTAACCTTCAGATCCGAAACGTAGAACAACTATTTATGGCCCAGGATTATATTTCATTGGCAAATAATATTTCTCCAAAAGTCACAAAACTTCTTTACAACAATAAAGACAGTGTTACTGTTGTATTCAAATTTCTTTTTGATGAGATTAAGAAAAAAGGAGTTACTGCTACCCAAATAACTTTGGGAACACATTCCAAAGTATACAAAACCAAGAATGAGCTTCAATGTAGTGTTCCAATGACTACGATATTAAAAAAAGACAGCATTAAATCTGTATCTGAAGTATTTCTATTAATGGTATCAAATCATGATGGTGAAAAATGGTATTTTTCTATAACCGATGGATATTATAAATCGATTTTAGATATACATCCTAAACTAATCGTTTCCGATAGAAAATTGTCGGTTTATGAAAATGGAAAATTGATTCGCAATGAATAACTTACCTAAAAATCCAACTAATAACTCCGAATTTGAGGAGACATTCTCCTCTTTAAAAAGAATAGGAAATACAATCCCAAGTGCAAAGAAAACATATGAATTACTAAAAGAATTGACTCTAGAAACTAGCAATGTACATTCAGATATTTTAATTTCTGAACTCAATAAAATTCAATATGCTTCTAACACAAATAGTTTTTTTTATTTCTTTTTTCCAATAGTCAGTCATATTTTATATTACAAAGATGAATATGAAAAAGATATTTTAAAATACTTAATAGGTCCAAATTTCGCAAATGGAATATCGGAGGTTAATGAAATGATTCTTTTAATTATAAGTGCAATGAATTTTAAACTTAATGAAAATAAAAATTATTTGACTAAAGAAAGTCAATTTTGGATTACAAATGAATTTCCTAAATTAGAAAAACAGATTCAACGAGAAATAGAAGAATGTCGGAAAGAATTAGACGAATATGAAATTCAATAGATTATTTGATACAATCTCATTAAAAAGGTAAATATGAAAGAGAGAATAGCATTAGAATACTATGTTTTGGATGTGTTTTCTAATACGAGTTATAAAGGAAACCCATTGTCTGTTGTTTTTACTGATGGCGATTTAGAGTTAGAAGTGTACCAAAATATTTCTAAGGAATTTGGATACTCAGAAACCTCCTTTGTTTATTACTCTACAAAACAAAAAGCACTTAATGTTCGTTCATTTACACCTATGGGTTTTGAAATAGATGGAGCCGGACACAACTTATTAGGAGCCGTTAGTGGTGCGTTATTAAAAAAATTACCAATATTCGATGAACAAAATGAGGACAATCGTTTTGTAATTATGAAACATTCACCAATACGATTAACCGCAAGTTTTGATTCTGTCACACAATATCCTATTGTACAAATGCATCAAAAACAAGCTGTAATAAAACATCAAATTCCCACTTACAGAATTGCAATAGCACTTGGCCTGAAAATAGAAGATTTAGAAGTTAATATGCTTGTTCCAACAGTTGTTCAAACAGAAGTTGCTCATGTAATGGTTCCAATCAGAACTACCCAATTACTTAATGACTGCACGCCTGACAGCAAACTATTAATTGAAATATCAAAAGAATACCAATTTGAAGGATTTTATTGTTTTACAATCACCGATAATAATAAAGATAACATCGTCGAGGCACGATTTTTTAATCCCATAATCGGAATACATGAAGATGCTGCCACAGGAACCGCAGCCGGTCCTTTAATAGGTTTTTTAACAAAGATGAAGTATACACAACCTAACAAGGAATATCAAATCTTACAGGGCGTAAAATTAAACCAACCCTCGCTCATTGAAGTAATGAGTAGAGAAAATGATACTTTGGTTGGAGGCTCTTCTGCTATAACAATGCGTGGAGAGCTTTATATATAAAACTCATCTTATTTTTCACATTATTAAAACTACAAATTTTTATGACCCTTTATGAAAGATACTTAAATGGAGAAACAGAAAAAGTCTATGAAGACATTCATAAATTAGGCAAAAATGCATTTCTACCAGATACTATTTTTGATATTGAAAAAGTATTAACCGAAACTTTTGAAAGAGTTGCCTTTAACCTTGATATCATTTACAAAGAACTAGTTGAAATGAATTATCTTTTTAAAACAGATTTTCAATTTAACTTTGAACGCCCATTAATCAAGCCTCTTCCAGAAACAGATCAATTATTATCTGAACTAAATGAAATTGTTAAACCATTTGGCTTTGTCCCTACATCCTTAAAATTGTTTTATAAAATTGTAGGTGCCTGCAATTTTGAATGGGATTATAACACTAATGAAGACTTTATTTGGGAATGTGCAGATCCAATTCAAATTATAAGCCTGGATGATCTCATCTCGTATATTGCTGAAGAAGACAATCAGGAAAATTTTCAGGAATCATACGAAGAAGATGGATTTATTCATCTCGAACTTTCTTCTGATTACTTACATAAAGATAATATTAGTGGTGGAATGCCTTATTCGCTTCAAATTACGCAACAACCAAGCATAGATTCTAATTTTTTATATGAAGAGCACCATACCACATTTATAAATTATTTGAGAATTTGTTTCAATAATTGCGGTTTCTCAAGAATAACAAATCCAGAATACGATAATGATTATAAAGCTTTTTTTAAAAAAGTAAAACCACAATTAAAAAAAATATAACATAAGCTCTATTTTTAGTGCAAAAGAATTAGACAAAGGTTTGCAAAGTTTAATAAATAGCTTTGCGAACCTATGCT
>NZ_JAJMOZ010000018.1:0-72946 GCF_020991525.1 Flavobacterium sp. EDS | reverse complement strand
AAGTATCGATTTTAGCAATTAACACAGATTAAAAAAGGGGCAATAATTTTAATCTGTGGCTAAAATCCTAAAGCACTATTTCCTCTTCTTTTTCTAATATCGTTTTTAACTGAGGAGCAAAATTCATTCCCCACTTATCAAGGGCAACAATTAAAGGTAAAAGAGATATTCCTGTTTCAGTAAGATAATATTCTACTCGTAGAGGAACTTCAGTATAAACTGTTTTTGCCAAAAGCCCATGTAACTCCAATTCTCTTAGTTGGTTTTGCAATACTCGTTTGCTAATGCCATTAATCGCCAGAACCAAATCTTTAGGGCGTTTTATTCCTTTATGAATTTCATCCAACAAACAAAATTTCCATTTAGAACCTACCACCTCCATGGCAACACTAAGACCACAATTATAATCTATCGGAATTTTTCGTTGATACATATCTTTAGTTTCTTTATTAATCTACAAAAGTAAAAATAAACGAAGTAACTGCTTTAATTATCAATGGTGATTAATTTATCACTATATGATTAATTTCCCCCTTATTGGTTAATGCTTGAATGAGTTTGATATTTGCATAAGCAAAATTTTAAAATTTATAGCATGAAGACCTTAGTAATTATCATACATCCCGATTTAAAAAATTCAATAATAAACAAACGATGGATTGAAGAATTAAAAAAGTATCCCGAAAAGTATCATTTACATGATTTACATAGTGCGTATCCTGACGGAAACATCAATATTGAGAAAGAAAAACAGCTTGTAGAATCACACGATACAATTATATTTCAGTTCCCTTTTTACTGGTTTAATTGTCCGCCACTTTTCAAAAAATGGCTAGATGAAGTATTAACACACGGATGGGCATATGGCTCAAAAAGTGGATATAAACTAAGCGATAAGAAAATTGCATTAGGAATAACTGCTGGAATTAATGAAGAAGATTACAGCGCAACGGGCAGATACAAATACACCCTAGAACAATTAACAGCTCCGTTTGAAGTTACTTTTAATTACATAAAAGCCGACTATAAACCATTATTCGCTTTCTATGGTGCAGAACATAACGCTACTACTGAAAGGATAGAAAAAAGCGCACATGATTATATTTCATTTATAGAAAATTTATAAAATCATATTTTATACAATCATAATTCTCATTTTTTAATTGGCTCCATATTAGACGCACTACGGTGCGTCTCTAACTTAATATGTAATCGCACAAAATATATCCGTAAAAAAACAATCATAAAACAGATTACAATCTATTCTCTTTTAATTGTAATGCTCTTTGCAGAAAACTCTGATTGGCAATTTTACTTTCGGCTTCATTTATGGCTTTTAGTAAATTATTCTCATTATCTGTAATTTCATTAAGAACATCAGAAATAATATCCCAAACAGGTTTCATTTTTAAGATAAGATCTTGTCCTTTTGTGGTAAGTACAATTAAACGTTTACGTTCATCTTCCTTATCCTTTTTGGAACGAATAAGCTTCTGTTTTTCTAATTCTTTTAGTAAACTAATTGTAGATGGATGCGTATAACCAATCTCATTGGCAATTTCTACAATGCTTAATACGCCTTTGTTATGAAGTGTGTAAATTACTGGAAACCATTTAGGTTCAAACTCAATGTCAAATGATTTGTAGAGCATCGCACCGTCTTTACGCAGTTGTTCACTAAGACGCTGCAGTCTTGTCGATAAAGCCAAAATACCCGATTCATCTATAATATTTATCATTACTCGTTTAATTTTAAATGACAAAACACATTGTCAGCCCCCATTACAGGAAATGCATCTGGAAGTGTTTCTTTCTCAATTCGTACAAAATTATTTCTTTCATAAAAACGCAAAGCTGCTTCTAATATCGAAACTGTTCCCAAATATAAATCATTAAGATCATTTTGTTTGCTAAAATCAATCAATGTATCCAGAAGTTGTTGAGCAATAAATAACTCTTTTCCTCGGTATTCTTTTTTTACAAACATCTTCCTTATGGCACCTTCCCTGCTATCATCATATTTTACCAATGCGATAGTACCAACCAATTCTCCATCAGCAAAAGCACCCCAAAAGCACCCTCCAGGTTTATGATAAAAATTATTTATTTCCAGAAGATCCGGTTGGTCTTCTAAAGTTATCGGAACATTAAATTCCTTTTGCTGGATATTTAAAATCAAATCAACGACTGCCACTGAATGATCATTTTCTATAGGAACAATTAATATATTCATAGCTTATTATTTTACACAATTCAAAACTACGTAGTTAAATACATAAATAAAAATTATTTCATTAAAAAATTCAAATCCAACAACCAAAAAACAGGACAAAAACAACCATTTATCCTGTTAAAAACATTACAATTCATTTAACTTATAAGGGAGAAATTATGAGAGAATTTTTTTGTAATTTTGCAGCCTCATATTTTGAACCCTTCCTATGAAAAATAAACTAGTTAATATACCGCCACTTCCAGCAATACTCCTAGCAATCATTAGTGTACAGTTTGGAGCAGCGATTGCAAAAAGTCTTTTCCCTGCTATTGGAGCAGCAGGAACAGCATCGTTACGAATAGGAATTTCAGCGTTAATTCTATTTTTGGCTTACAAACCAAACTTACGCAAAATAACTCCTCAACAATGGAAACTTGTAATTCCTTATGGATTGTCTTTAGGAACAATGAACCTTATCTTTTATCTCGCAATAGAGCGAATTCCTGTTGGTTTAGCAGTTACTTTAGAATTTGTAGGGCCTTTAGTATTAGCCGTTTTTGGTTCAAAACGCTTGATAGATTATCTATGGGTATTTATTGCTGCGATGGGAATTGCACTTATTGCACCATGGTCTGGTAATGGAATTGACATTGTTGGAGCTTTATTTGCTCTATTAGCCGGAGTCTTTTGGGCAACATATATTGTATTGGGAGGAAAAGTTTCTAAAGTAATGAAAGATGGTGACGCAGTATCAACCGGAATGTTATTTGCATCGCTACTTATAATTCCTTTTGGAATTATGGAAAATGGATTAAGCAACCTAACACCGAATCTTTTAGGAATGGGAATTGCACTTGCACTATTATCAAGTGCTATACCGTTTACATTAGAAATGAAAGCACTTGGTCAACTTCCACCACGCACTTTTAGCATATTAATGAGCTTAGAACCTGCTGCCGCATCTATTTGTGCCTTCTTGTTTTTACAAGAACATCTTCGTTTTAGCGAAATAGTTGCCGTATTTTTTGTGATAATCGCATCTGTTGGTTCAACAATGACAGCAAAAAAAACAATTCCAATTAAGGACTAAGAATCCTATTATGAATATTTAGAAGCATTTTCCAGCTATCCACTATATCTTTTATTTGTTAAAGAAACAAAAACAAATGTCGTTACTATCTGGGCTAAGTTAAGAATATCATGTGGCTTTTATGAAACACTCCCTTCGTCGGTGAAACAATATTGTGGTTGTTTTGTGTGTAAACGAATCCTTTGAACCTTTACAACTTAGAACCACCAAACCTAAAATAAAAAAAGCAGCGATTCAAAACGAATCGCTGCTTTTTTAGTAATGGTAGATAAACTACTAGAATATACCAATGTAGTATTGATCTGCACCTGAAAATACTTTTGCCCCTACAGTACCATCAGCGTTTGCAGAATTCACATCATATATATAGATGTTTCCTTGTACACCAACTGGAGTTAAAGCAATATAGAATTTTCCGTCTCTTACAACCGAGTTTTGGTATTGTTGCAACCATAATCCATTAGGAACAGTTAAATCAACAATTGTATTCGTTTTAAAATCCATTCTTGCTAATCCCCAAGGAGCTGAATAAGATTTCTCTCCCTTTGAATCAACACCAATCTGAATTTTATCTTGATCTAATTTCTCATATGGAATATAACCAATTCCGTTGCCAGCATAAAACCAACCATTACTAGAAGCTGGTTTACCTAACAATCCGCTTACACTATATACATATGACTCATCGTATTTACCATCTTTAATTTTTACGATATTTAATTCTTTACCGTTGCTTACCATTTGCATGATTTCACCAGCTTCATTAAAATGCTGTGTAGGTGTACGGTAACCATTTGTAGATCCTTTAACGTGTGAAGTGCTAATTACAGTGGCATTAGTTAAACTTGGATAATCAAGTACTAGCGTAAAAGTCTTATCCGTTTCTCCTGCTTTACCAGTTGCTACGTTAAACTTGCTAACTGATGCTCCATAATATAATTTATTACCAGAAATAACTGGACAATCTATACGTGAAATATAATATCCTTCACTTGCCAAATTTCCTGGAAGAACTAAATCAATGTCTTTTTTGAAATTACTACCAAAATTCATTGCCTCTAAGTCTAAAATACCAATAGCAACAGTCATTTTGTGCTTTAAATATTCTGTATTATTAGTTCCTCCATACATTGCAGTAGCAACAATATTATGTACAGATCCAACTTTATCATTCATTTTTGTAAAACGAACAGCTTTTACTCCCAATGGAATAGAAGAGTCAAAAGTGGTTATTTTTTTATAATTTTCTCCACCATGATACGTTAGCTTATCAATAGTACCAACTGTATAATTAAGGCTATAAACAATCGAACCATCTGTAGATGTAAATACTCTAGCTGTACGTGATGAAGTCATTGAATATCCTTTTCCAAAAAATGACGCCTCCCCTATAGAAAGATCAGAAATACCTTGAAGATAAGTTCCAGAAATACTACCTGAACCACTAGCAAATGCTAATTGAAAGTCTTTTTTTACTTCTGGTAATGTAGGAGCTATATCACCTTCATTGTCATTATTGCTACATGAGCTCAATAGAGCTATTGCAAAAGCACCAGAAAGTAATGTACTTTTTAAATTTCTAAATTTAATTTTCATTGTGATTAATTATTTTGAAGTTAATGAATATGTTAGTTTGGCATAAAATGCACGACCTGGTTTTTGTAAACCAAAATTGTCAAAGATCTGTTGATCAAATATGTTTTTTGCATCCACACTAATTGTGAATTTATTAGATGGAAAAGTGTAAGCAACTCCTATACTATTAGAAAATTGTGTCGGAATATAGTCTAAGTTTTTACCTCCAACATTAGCCCAATTCCTAAGAAATTCATCTACATAGCTGATGTTATAATAGATAGAAGTCTTAGATTTTTTGGCGAACAAATCATCCTGATAATAAACTGCATTAATATTAAATTTAAACGAAGGCTCGTTTCTTATTTGCATACGATAAAACAGGTATGGAGCACCATTGGCATCAAATCTGGTATTAAACAAAGACTCAAATTTTGAGATATTAAGAGAAAGATTAAACTTCTTAGCGTAATCATAAATTATCTCAGCATCTATACCACGAGACATAACATTCTCTAAATTTTCAAACTGTGAATAAGTAAAACTTCCCGCTCTTATCGATTCTCTAATCATTCCTTTTGTGTCTCTATAAAACAAAGAGGTATTTAATCTAATAGAATGATTATGAAATTTTAATCCAGACCAATTTACTCCAATGTTAACATTATGACTCGTTTCAGGTTTTAGTTCTCCTGCTGGAGCAAGTAAGTTATCATTAACATTACCAAACAATTCGTTGGCACTTGGCAAGCGCATTGCTTTCTCTGCAGATGCTAACAAGTATAAATTAGGGTTTAACTCATAAGATAAAGTAATACCGTAACCACTAAAATCAGATTTTTTAGTAAATTCTCTCTTTTCATAATTAGGAATACCTGGAGTTATATCTTGTCTATATGGTTCATTTGAAGTAACCTTTTGAAAGTAATGTTTATAAAAAACATTAGTTCTCAATTTTTGAGAAAAAGCTAAATTCTCATAGGTAAACGAAACAATATTTTTTTGTAAATCTCTTGTATTCTCTAATAGTTGAAGTCCTAAAGGTTGTAATTCATCAGATATTCCACGTATAAAGTTATTATGCATATAATTAGCATATATCGTGTTGTTGCTATTTATTGTATAACCTAAGTTTGTACGAACAAATAAGGTCTTATCAGTATTAATTCCCAGTGTTTTAGCACTTGCAACCTCAGCCCCGCTAGTATATTTTACATAAGTACCATCAGGATACATTAATGGCTTACCTGACCAATCATACATCACACCTACAGTATCTATTGCTTGTCTTTTTAGATAAGAATAACTAGCATCAGCTTTAAATGACAATCCTTTTGTCAAAAAATCGTTCTTACTATATGTCAATGTAGCAATACTAGAATTACGTCTCGTATGACGATCTCCATACACATTATCCATTGTAATACCATGCTGGACCTCTTTATAATCCTTTGATAAAATACCACCTATCATAAATCGGTCAGCCCATTTTACATCAGTAAAACCAACTTCTACCTTAGTTCCATATGATTTATAAGCATCATGAAAACGTTTTGCACGATGGTTCGTTGTAGTTTTACCTGTATAATCTTTAAATGTGATGCTCTGACCCCAAACTTCATAATTATTATCACTATAATTATAAAAACCAGAAGCATCAACCGTAAAACCATTCTCTTTACGGTAGTTACTTGCTATATTCCATTGATGTGTATTAAATGATCCTAGAGAATAAGATGTTACAAGTGAATTTTTAGTTTTTTTCTTCAAGATAATATTGATTGCTCCACCCAATGCATCCTCAGAAAGGTTAGCAGGAACAACTCCTTTATAAACTTCAATACGATCAATTAAAGCTGGAGGAATACTATTTAAAGAATAAGAAGAACCAAAATTAGAAGAAGGAATACCATCAATAAAAACTTTTACAGCATTACCAGATAAACCATTAATATTATAATCAATTCTAGATCCCAATCCCCCGTCTTGCCTAATACGAACCCCTGCCGAACGGTCTAATAACTCATTAGTCTGTATCGATTGCAGTGCCATCTTTTGAGTCTCAATTACATTAACAGCAAATCCTTTAGTTTCAACCTCTTTTTTCTCAGTCTTAACATTAATTACAACTTCTTTTAAACCTAAACTTGCAGAAGGTTCAACAATTAGTAAAATTCTTTCACTGTTCCCTTTAAAGTCTACTTTAATACTTTTTTTTGTGATTTCTATAGAACTTACTTCAATTTCGTAATGCCCATGTGCCAAACCTCTAAACTCAAACTTACCTTCATCATCGGTAATAACCTGATGTTTAGTGTTTTTAACAGCAACAGCGGCATAAGTAATTGGTGTACCACTATCTAATTTTAAAACCCCCGAAAGAGTTCCATTTTGTGCTAATAACCCAGACGGTAAAAAAAACATACAAATAAAAAATATGCCTAATTTTAAAGACTGTGACAAAGAACCATTTTTTTTAAAAATCAATATATTTAAATTAGTCGAAGAGAAAATCGTCTTCCTTAATCCGCAACAAGTTAAAATACAAACTGTTATTATATTTTTTATTGCTTTAAAACAATCTATGTAGTTTTTGAAACCCATTACAAAGTAAAATTGGTATTATTAATTCATTTGCAAACTTAACCCGACTCACTCAGCATAAGGGTTTCAAATACGGATTATAACATACACAAAAAGGATTGTTTTTATTTAGACTCAATACACATATCGATTTTATAGTGTATATTTGCTAAATAATAAAGTAAGAATTTCCATGCAACTTAAAACCACGATAAAAGATATAGATTATAAACTCTGTGACCAGATGTTTTTTAGAGAAGAAGACCAAGTTTGCGAACTTATCGAAGAAACCAATACCTTCCATCACCCTGAATATGGCAATATAAAAGACAGCCATACGCTAGCTGGGTCGTTCTTTATAAATTATATTGAATTAGATTTACTTAAGCCGATTAAAATTGAATATTATACAGATGAACCAGCCATACAAATGTTCTTTTTTATGAAAGGATGTTCCAATCTGATGCATCATCAAATACATCTCTTACCAGCTGGCACTAAACTGGCAAAGCTACCAGCAACCTCAACTGTATCTGAATACTTATCGATATTAATTCCACAAAATACATACACTACTCTTGTTGATTCATTAGATTTAAACCTTCAATTTATTGAAACTTGCACTAATGAAAATCCTGCAAAACAAATAAAATATAGCGAAATTATGTCACCAGAAATTCTGACGGCAGTAAGAGATATAGCTTCTTGCGAAAGAACTGGACATTTCCGCAGGATGTATATGGAAACAAAAGTGACAGAATTAGTATTGCTACAAGTAGAGCAGTTAACACAAATACAAGATCTTACTATTAAAATTCCAAAAATTGATATAAAAAGAATGCATCATGCCAGAGAATTGGTCACTCAAAATATCATTACTCCTTGTTCTCTAATTGACCTTGCCCGTAAAGTAGGAACCAACGAATTCAAGTTGAAGAAGTACTTTAAAGAGCTATTTGGCACAACCGTTTTTGGTTATTTAAACGAACTAAAAATGAACGAAGCCAAACAAAAACTACTAAAAGACGAGCTAAATATTTACCAAGTAGCAGAATCATTAGGATATAAAACTCCCAACCATTTTAGTACTGCATTCCGTAAACATTTTGGTTATCCACCAAGCCAAATTAAGAATCAGGCTAATCAAATAGGTGCAAGTTTTACAAAAGCAAAAGAAATAATAATCGGTATGTTCTGTCCCTTTTTTGCAGAACTATCAGTTCTAGATTTATTGCTTATTCATTAATCAGGAGCAACCATCCCCCTTCTATTTAATCTTGTTGAGTTCCAGCTATTCGCTATATCTTTTCTTTGCTAAAGAAACAAAGAAAAGGATGTCGCTACTATCTGGGCTAGCTAGGACTTTAATCTTTGTTCACAACCAAAACATAAAAAACACTGAAGCATTTCCTATTTACTTTTCTACTTAGAACCTCAGCTTCTAAGAGCCTTACTTTCTATAGTATTATTTCTTAGAGAACAAATTCTCTACTACCCATGCAGGACCTATCATTAAAAACTGAAGATCTTTTAGAAAAGAAGGTTTTTTGCCTTCAATATTATGTCCGTAGAATTGTCCAACCCAAGCAATGACAAAAACACCAATTGAGAAAATCCATAACGGAAAAACTTGTCCAATATAGTAATTCACAATCAGACAAATAGCTGATAATATTGCAATCTTAAAAGCCATTGCAACCGATAATCGGATATAAAAAACAAGTACAAAGAGCAATACTACAACAGCCCAATTTTCGATTATTGGAGCATTGAGTTTTAAAATATTGGCAATAAAACTACTTGGAATACTCATCAATAAACCCACAATCGAAAAGTAAATAGCAGGTACACATATATAATGTATCGCTTTATTTATTGGGTTCTGATGACTCACTGCATATTCTTCAAACCATTGCTCTAACGTTCTCATATTATAGGATTTAGATATACGTAAATCTAATACATTTTATGGAAGATGCAAAGAGTTTTGAAAATAAGGTACTGAGGTTCTGAGGCTCTAATATTTAAAGGTTGTTTGGTTTGGGGGTAAAAATGACTGTGATATTATTCTAAAATTCATCTTTTCTCACAATTGCCATTCCGACGCAGGAAGAATCTCATCAAGGAATTCCACAAACTAAACAACCTTTAAACCTTTTTTCTTAGTGTCTCAGAAACTTAAAACCTCTGTATCTCGACGATTATAATCAAAAACACTGTCCCATAATTCATCAATTTTGATGAGTGCCTTGTCAAGTGAAATTACTTCCCACTTTCCATTTTTTTCTATAGCAAGTCCGATACTTTTTAATTTCAACAAAGCATCATTTACATCAAAATCTAAATCGGTATCTAATTTTGACAAGAACCATGATTCTATTTGATTGTCAAGTTCTTCAGCTGTTAAAGGCTCCTTACTTCTGTTTAAGAATGCATAAGCCAAAATAGTTTCTTTAAGCACTTCTTCCTCCGAAGAGTTCAATAATGAATAAAATGCACCACTATTGTTTCCTATATTCTTAAAGTAAAGACTATCTGAAAGCATTTTGGAATATTTAATCTTCTTATTTACAAAATTACTATACTGGCGAAATAAGTATGCAGAAAGTATTCCTAATGCAATTAAACCTTGATTAAGTGAGGTTTTACTATTTAGTAAATCAATTGCTTCCCCCGATTGGTAGGCTCCATACATACCAATTAATGCTGGAATTACAGTAGTACTCAATAAAGAGACTCCACCAAAAATTCCAGGAACCCAGAGCAATAATTTATCTGTAGTCGACATCATCGGAATCGCATTTGGAAATATCGTTTCCAAATCATTTTTAGGAACACGCTTAAAGATTTTTAAAACTATAGATCCTGGGTCAATAGGCATTTTCCCTAATTTTACTTTTTTCGAATTAAGATAATCGGCATCGTTATAATTGAGATAAATCATAACACGATCATAGTATTCAATCTCTATTTCTTTCTTCCAAAAAATAAATTTTGTTACTGTTTCTTTAGCCTTATGACTTCCACGAACATATAATTCATAATCCTTAAATGCATTGAAGTCTATTGCAAGATTTAACCCTATTAAATCAGAATCATTAAAAGCTTTATCTAAAGTTTCTTTATCAATACGTCTGTAGTTACCATGCTCCAGAACAGTATGAAGTGTTTCTTTAAAAACTTTAAAATCACTTTTACCAATAAATCCTTCTCGCTCTTTTGCGCTTAAATCTGGGTCAAATAAAGCGTAATTCTGTTTTAGATTTCGGTTAAGATTAAAAGCTTCATAATGATAATAATGTTCGATTATATCAAATAACTTTTTAAATTCATCAACCTTTTTGAGGTCTTCACTAATAGTTGCTATTTGTTCTTCGAGTAAGAATTCCTTATTAAAAGGAATATAATGTTCTCGTTTCATATGGGGTTTTAGGACTTTTTTAAAGCGCCAAAGGTACAAAGCTTTTCCTTAATTTCTTTTAGGTTAAATGGGCTTTTTAAACTCCTATACCAAGATTAGAATTCTTTTACACATAAATAAAAAACCTTACGCAATCCCGTAACTTCGAAACGAGGATTAACTCCTAATCCTCCATTATATCTTTTAAATATCTTTGGACCCTTGCTAATCAGTATCTCAGAACCTTTAAGCCTTTAAAAAACTATTCACAAAAAAAGCATAGTATAGCATGAGCCATTTCTATTAGCCTACCTTACACAAAAAAATGGCAATAGAACATAAAGTTCGGCTCGTTGAAGCATTGTTTGACCGCCTTGAAATTGAAATTACTGCTTTTAAATCTGAAACCCATTTGTTTTGCAACGCTGGTTGTGGTAAATGCTGTTCAAACCCAAGTATAGATGCCTCTCCTTTAGAATTCTTACCTTGGGCATTTCATTTATTCTTAAATGGTATTGCCGAAGAAACCTTAGCCCAATTAAATAATTCTTCTAGTAAAAATTGTCATTTATACCATCCACTGTCTGTTTTAGAACATCACAAAGGAAATTGTACCAATTATCGCTATCGTGGATTAATATGCCGTCTTTTTGGTTATGCCGCAAACACGGATAAATATGGAAAATTACGATTAGCAACCTGCAAAATCATAAAAGAAGAACAACAAGAAAACTTTCAAACC
Source organism: Flavobacterium sp. EDS (assembly GCF_020991525.1). Taxonomy (NCBI): domain Bacteria; kingdom Pseudomonadati; phylum Bacteroidota; class Flavobacteriia; order Flavobacteriales; family Flavobacteriaceae; genus Flavobacterium; species Flavobacterium sp. EDS. The sequence goes on along the minus strand of NZ_JAJMOZ010000018.1, from coordinate 61,341 downwards.
GCCGAAGAATTAATCAATAAAGGGAAGAACGTTCCAATTTTTACTGATTATTATATGCGTCTGGCACAAATTGATCTTAAAATGGGAATTACTTTGCTTCCTATAAACGAAGCGCTAAAAATGGCTATCGAGGAAGTCTTACATTATTATGCCTACAGACCTTTTCCGGGAGGTTTGGAAAATATTGCTTAGATATGTATCTACAAATCTTATATTGTCTAAACCAAAAAATGCGCAAAGTCTAAAGACTATTGCGCATTATAAAACAATTAACTCTTCGTGAGCTAATTACTATTTTACTTTAGAAAATAATCGGCATCGATTAATTTATTCCCTGTGTCATCATAAACTGCATAATTAAAACCTCCTTGAATACAATAAGAACCATATTCTCCAGCTTTATTCAAGGCTATAAATCCTACCTGAATATCCTTTAAATCTTTGTTTCTGTTCTTGGTTAATTTTACGATTCTTGCTACTGCTTCTTCACAGGCTTTTTGAGGTGATTTTCCTTGTCGCATTAACTCTACAACAAGATGACAACCCGAAATTCGGATTACTTCTTCGCCATGTCCTGTTGCAGTTGCTGCTCCAATTTCATTATCAACATATAAACCAGCTCCGATAATTGGAGAATCGCCAACACGCCCATGCATTTTAAAAGCCATTCCACTGGTGGTACATGCTCCCGACAGATTTCCATTGGCATCCAGAGCAATCATCCCGATAGTATCGTGATTTTCAATATTGGCAATGGGTTTGTATTTGCTATCTTTCAGCCATTCTTTCCATTCATTTTCCGACTCTTCTGTCAGCAGATTTTCTTTTTTAAATCCTTGTGTCAATGCAAACTGTAAAGCTCCATCTCCGACCAACATTACATGAGGCGTTTTTTCCATTACGGCTCTTGCTACCGAAATTGGATGTTTTATATATTCTAAAGAAGCAACGGAACCAATATTGGCATTTTCATCCATGATACATGCATCCAGCGTTACCCGACCATCTCTATCTGGACGTCCGCCATAACCTACGCTTCTTTCTTTTGGGTCTCCCTCGGGGATTTTAACTCCTGCTTCAACAGCGTCTAAGGCACTTCCGTTACTTTTTAATACTTCCCAAGCAGCTTCATTTGCAGGAATTCCAAACTTCCATGTAGAAAGTACAATTGGTTTCTTTACTTTCTTAGATACTATATTTTTTTCTTCCTCTCTTGAATCTGAATTGAAAGATTGCAAGGCTACAGCTACTGAAGCTATAGCTGCTGTTTTTATGAAATTTCTGCGGTTTGAATTTGTCATATCTATTATTTTGTTTGCCACAGATTAAAGGATTCTAAATGATTTTTAATCTGTAAAAAAATATTTTACTCTTACATTAAACACTAAAATAAATTTAAACCATATAAGTGATATAAGCTCATTAAAGTAAACTGCTTAGAAAACGTATACTCCCTTAAATAATTTATATGGTAAAAAACAGTTACTTAATCATAACTTTATAAATATTGAAAATCAAACCTACAAGATTGAAAAAAACTTGCAGGATAGAAATTCTTATCAATAAATCTTTTTAATCCTTTAATCTGTGGCAGAAAAAAACAACTAATATAATCAAAACTACGATTTATAAAGCATACTGCTAGCTCCCAATAAAGCAGCTATTTCATTGTCTGTAGAAATTGAAACTGCAACATCACTTCCTGCTTCTTTTATTTTTTGGTTAAAAGCCGGTAAGAAAAATTCACTGGCATTTGCGATTTTTCCTCCTATAATAAAACTATCAACAGAAAAATTATCTAACCACGGAAGAACAATTGCTGCTAAATCCTCTCCCATTTGTTCAAAAACTTTTTTAGCCATTGTATCTCCAGCTATAGCCAGATTAAAAAGCTCTAGACCATTGTTAATTTTTTTTCCGCTTAAAGCGAAATAACCAGCTATAAGTCCGCGTGCAGAAACATAATCTTCAGCTATTCCTTCTTTATACGGAAGATCGTATATTTCACCATCTTTTGGTACTAAATCTCCTGTACTAATTGACTCTCCTCTATTTATAAAACAAGCGCCAAGTCCGGTACCAAGCGTGATTGCCATTACTTTTTTAGAAAGATTATGAGCGTCTTTAAAAACTTCTCCTTTACCAAAACAAACGGCATCATTCTCAAAAAGAATTGGAAATTCATTGGAAAGATTCAATTTATCTTTAAATAAATCTCTAACATTTAAACCATAAAAGTGTTCATATTTAGATTGTCCTTTTATCCAGCAAACTCCATTGTTATAATCAAATGGTCCTGGCATACAAACTGCTAATCCTATTGTGTTTCCTACTTTTGAATTTTCGATAGAAGTACGAATTGCTTTTTCCCATATAGTCATTACTTCTTCTACTGGCAAATTAGAATCAAATGACTCTTTATGCAATGAAAAATCAATCACTTTCATATCTTTTATATCGATAACCGCTGCGGTAATATGTGTGCCCCCAATGTCTAATCCAACGGCATATGTTTTATTCATTCTTTTTTATTTTGGAATTGAACCATTAAGAGATTAAGATTTTTTTTCAACATTAAGAAATTAAGATTATTAAGTCTGACTGCTTAATTTTTCTTAATCTCTTAAGGGTAAATATTTTCTTAAATTTTAAAAAACTTAATTTTCTTAATTTCTTAATGGTATATTTTTAGCTTTTATTTTTTTTATCACCAGTTATAGAGATTTTAAAAACTTAATTTTTCTTAATCTCTTAATGGTAACTATTTTTAGATATTTTTATCTTTTAAAATCTGAGGATAATGGATACTGGTATGTACTATCATTTCTCCAAACAATGTATTTGCCCAAGCAAACCATTTTCGGGTAAACTTGGTAACATCATCTTTATGAAATGACTCGTGCATAAATCCTGTATCGGCATTTGTTTTTATTAAATTGCTAATACATGCTTTTATCTCCTTTTCATCAACACTAGTAATCGCTCTCAAAACTATACTCATAGGCCAGATGGTATCTGTTCCAGTATGTGGTCCTCCTACGCCTTCTCCTGCTTTTCCTTTGTAGAAAAACGGATTATTGTCTGAAAGTACTACTTTACGTGTATTCAAATATAATGGACTATCTGGCTCAATAGCTCCTAAATACGGCAATGATAATAATGAGGGAACATTAGCATCATCCATCATATGGAAACTTCCATATCCATTAACTTCAAAAGCAATAATTTTTCCGAATTTTGGATGTTCGATGATTCCATTTTCTTCTAATCCTTTCTGAACTTGCCCCTGTAATTCTTTTGCTTTAGCAACTAAATCATTGTCTTTTAATGCTGGCAAAGAGAAAATTTCCTGAAGATATCCAAGTACTTCGATGGCAAACATATTACTCGGAATCAAATATCCAAATAACGTACTATCATCACTTGGTCTAAAAGTCGAAACAATCAATCCGCATGGTTTTACAGGATATCCATAACCGCTTAATGGTACTCCATCGGTAGCCCAAGCTGTTACTCTCTGGAAATTGTATGGCCCTTTATCCGTCCATCGTTGTTGTTCTTTAAAAGTTTGCAGTACCAAAAGCATCGCTTCTTTCCACTTACTGTCAAACAAACTTATATCTCCCGTTTCTTTCCAATATCCGTGTGCCAGTCTTATTGGATAACATAAACTGTCAATTTCCCATTTGCGCTCGTGAATACCTGGTTGCATTTTGGTCATGTCGTTCTTCCATTCGCTTACCTGATTAAAATCTTTGTAAAAAGCATTTGCATAAGGATCTAATAAAATACATTTTGTTTGGCGGTTGATTACTCCTTTAACCAATTCAGCTAGTTTTTTATCTTCCTTTATAAACGGGATATATGGCCAAATTTGTGCTGTACTATCTCTTAGCCACATCGCATCAATATCTCCTGTAATTACATAAGTATCTGGTTTACCATCGATGATTTCAAAATCAACAGTTGTATCTAATGTATTAGGAAAGCAATTCTCAAATAACCAAGCCAATTCTGGGTTTGCTATTTGTTTTTTGATTCTTACAATTGCTGCCTCAATTGCTTTACTTGTAAATTTTCTTTCGGCTAATGGTGGTCTTTTAGTAATAAAATCTTTTAGTGCAAAATTGAACGCATCCGATTGCATTCCGAAAACATCTGTTTGGAGTGCCAATAATCCTGCTGAAAAAATTCCTGTATTTTTTATAAATTTTCTACGTGATTGCATAGTATTATTTTGAAGTTGAATAAGAATATGGATAGGCACTTGCTGAAGTTCCTCTTTGTAAATTAGGTTTGCTGTTCATATCAAAATTTAATTCGCCACCTTTTAGTACGTCAAAATGATTGATATAATTTTTGGTATGAGTTGCATTATTCCATTTTAAATCCTGAACATATTTATTAGTTTCTGAATTATTTGGAGCGTTTATAATAAGCTGCTTTCCGTTTTCTAACTGTAATGTTACTTTTTTAAATAATGGTGCTCCCAGAACATATTCGTCTGTACCTGGGCAAACTGGATAGAATCCCATCGCAGAAAACACATACCAAGCCGATGTTTGTCCGTTATCCTCATCTCCACAATATCCATCTGGAGTTGGCTTGTACAAACGATTCATTACTTCACGAGACCAATATTGTGTTTTCCAAGGTTCCCCCGCATAATTATACAAATAAATCATGTGCTGAATGGGTTGGTTTCCATGTGCATATTGTCCCATATTCATGATTTGCATTTCGCGGATTTCATGAATAACTGCCCCATAATAACTATCGTCAAAAACTGGTGGAGTGGTGAATACGGCATCTAATTTAGCCGTGAATTTTTTCTCTCCACCCATTAAGTCTATTAAACCATTTATGTCATGAAAAACACTCCAGCTGTAATGCCATGCATTCCCTTCCGTAAATGCATCTCCCCATTTAAACGGATTGAAATTTTTCGGGAAACTTCCATCTTTATTTCTTCCGCTCATTAATCCGATGGATGGGTTATATAGATTCTTATAATTCATCATTCGTTTCTCGAACAAACTGATTTCTTTTTTGGGGCGGTTTAAGGCTTTCGCCAATTTCCAAATGGTAAAATCATCGTAGGCATATTCTAGTGTTCTAGCTGCATTTTCGTTAATCTTAACATCATAAGGTACATAGCCTAAAGTATTGTAATATCCTACTCCTTTTCTTCCTACTGCTTCAATCGGACCTTCGTTATTGGCTCCATGCAGTAAAGCTTCATATAATTTATTGATATCATATCCTCGTAATCCTTTGATATAAGCATCAGACACAACAGATGCCGAATTATTTCCAACCATTACATTTCTGAATCCTGGACTTGACCATTCAGGCAAAAATCCACCTTCTTTGTAATCGTTGATTAACCCCTCTTGCATTTCTTTGTTTATAGAAGGGTAAACTAAATTAAGTAATGGATATAAGGCACGGAATGTATCCCAAAAACCTGTTCCTGCATACATATATCCTGGTAATACTTTACCATTATAAGGGCTATAATGCACAATTTCTCCCTTGCCATCTATCTCGTATTGTTTCTGTGGAAAACAAACAGTACGGTATAAACAAGAATAAAACGTTTTTAACTGTTCGTCGCTACCTCCTTCTACTGTTAGTTTTCCTAAAATTTTGTTCCATTCATGTTTTGATTCGGCTACTGTTTCATCAAAAGTTGCTTTTCCTAACTCGCTCTTCAAATTCAGTTCTGCTTGTTCTATGCTAATAAATGATGATGATACTTTTACATTTACCTTCTCTCCTTTTTTAGTTTTAAAACCAACTATTGCGCCTACATGATTGTCTTTTAATTCTAGTTTGTCTTTTTCCAGAACTTTATCATGCCATGTATAATTTGTAGAAAACGGTTTATCGAATTGCAATACAAAATAGTTCTTAAAATTCTCTGGAACACCACCACTATTACGAGTTGTATAACCTATAATCTTATTCTCTGATGGAATTATTTTAATATAAGATCCTTTATCAAATGCGTCAATTACGATAGAAGATTGTTCATTTTCTGGAAATGTAATCTGAAAATGTGCTGCTCTTTCTGTTGCTGTAATTTCGGTCGTTACATCATAATCGGCTAGATATACACTATAGTAATAGGGCTTTGAAACCTCTGCTTTATGACTAAACCAACTTCCTCTTTCGTCTTCTGTAAAAGTTAGTTCCCCTGTTACTGGCATGATCGAAAATTGTCCATAATCATTCATCCAAGGCGAAGGCTGATGTGTTTGCTTGAATCCTCTTATCTTTTCGGCTGTATAAACATACGCCCATCCGTCACCCATTTTTCCGGTTTGTGGTGTCCAGAAATTCATTCCCCATGGTCGGCAAATTGCAGGATAGGTATTTCCGTTAGAAAGACTATGTAAAGATTGTGTTCCCATTAATGGATTTACATATTCTACTGGATCTAAGGTTTTAACTTGTGCATTTACAAAAATGCAACATTGTAATACTCCTAAAAAAATTAAACTCTTTATTTTCATATGATGTCTTGTTATCCTAACAGGTTTTTAAAACCTGTTAGGTATTTTATTCTTTATAAAATGTAAATCTCGATTGGCTAAGCTATGTCAAAGTTTTAAACCAAGACTGTAAGGAACTTTAGTTTTACGCAAAATAATCCCAAACTTGTCATTTCGACGAAGGAGAAATCTCCGTAAGTAACTCCGCAATGAAAGTCTAATCTTTGTCGAGCTTCTCGCGGAGATTTCTCCTTCGTCGAAATGACAAAAATGAGCAGACCAACTTTGGCAAAACCGCCTTAAACCTAAAATCATACCTAACAGTCCTGAAGCTTCAGGGTTAAAAACCTTTTAGAAAACTGAAAACTGTGACTGAAACCTGAAAACTTGTTAAAGCGGCCTATCTTCTTTTTTCACTCCAAAAGTCGTCGATGGTTTGCTTCCCATATACAGTTTTAATTCTCCTCCTTTTACTATCATATCATGTGTGATGTATGATTTTGTATATAGTTTTCCGTTGTACTCTGCTTTTTGGATATAGATGTTAGTTTTGCTATTATCTATTGCTTTTAATGTAAATGAAATTCCTTCTTTGTGATGAATTGTTGCTGTATTTACTAATGGACTTCCTAGAACATAAATTCCATTTGCTGGATTAACAGAATAAAAACCCATTGATGAAAATACGTACCAAGCCGACATTTGCCCTAAGTCCTCATTTCCGCATAATCCGTCTGGTTTTGTTGAGTAGAATTTATCATCAATTTCACGGATTAGCTTAGCCGTTTTCCATGGTTGCCCTGCGTATGCATACAAATATGGAATATGATGATTTGGCTCATTTCCTTGTGCATATTGTCCAATCAATCCACTAATATCTGGTGATATTTCTTCGCCTTCTACTTTGTCTGTTATCAGGAAAAGCGAATCTAACTTAGCTAAAAATTTATCTTCGCTACCGAATAATTCAATTAAACCATAAGGATCTTGTGGAACTAACCATGTGTATTGCCATGCATTTCCTTCTACGTAATCGTCTTTGCGATGTGCTGATGAAAGCGGATTAAATGGTGTTCTCCAATTTCCATTACTTAATTTTCCTCTCATAAATGTAGTTTCTTTATCGAAATAAAGCCTGTACAAATTGGCTCTTTTAGTGAAATAGTTATAATCATCTGTTTTACCCAATGACTTTGCCATTAGAGCTATACAATAATCATCTATAGCATATTCTAAAGCATTCCCTACTGATTCCAGTAATTTATCCGCAGGAATATATTCTAGTTTTTGAACATAATCCATTCCCTCACGCGTTTGCATCGCTGTTTTTTTGATGGCTTCATAAGCCAATGCCACATCATAGTCTCTATATCCTTTCATATAAGCATCAACAATAACTGCAATCGAGTGATTTCCGTTCATTGTATTAGTTTCATTCCCCATTAAATGCCAAACGGGTAATCTTCCTTGTTGCTCATAGATTGCCAAAAATGATTTAACGATATCATTAATTTTATCTGGATGCGTAATTGTATATAAAGGATGCAAAGCACGATACGTATCCCAAAGTGAGAAGGTAGTATAATTAGTAAAATTTGCTTTTTCGTATACTTTTTTGTCTGTCCCTCTATAATCTCCATTTACATCATTAAAAATTGATGGTGCAAACATGGTATGATACATTGCTGTATAAAAAACTTTCGTTGTTTTATCATCTGCTTTTATCTGTATCTTATTTAATTCCTTGTTCCATTTTGAAGTCGCTTCTTTTACTACTGCATTAAAATCCCAATTTGGAATCTCCGCTTTAATATTCGCGGAAGCGTTTTCATAACTCACTGGAGAAATTCCAACTTTTACTAAAACTTGCTTGTTTTTTAAAGTCTTAAAATCTAAAACAGCTTTCATTCTTACCGCTTCTCCTTCTTTTCCTGCAACAGCAGTTGTGTTGTCGTACAATGCCATATTAGTAATTGGCTCAGAGAATTCAATGGTAAAAAATATACGCTGATCGGTAGCCCAACCTGTAGAATATCTATATCCTACAAGGGTTGTTTCGTTTATCTTTTTTATGAATGTTTTTACTGGTTTATCCCATCCCACACCATCGGCAAGGTCTAATAAAACGTGATTATCTGTAGTGGTATTAAATGTATATTTATGAAAACCTACTCTTTCACTTGCTGTTAACTCTGCTTTAATTTTATATTTATCCAATAAAACACTGTAATACCCAGCTTTGCTTACTTCGTTTTTATGAGAGAAATAAGATCCATAACCAGTTACCATATCTTCTTTTGTTCCTTTGGTAAGAGGAACTTTTCCTGATACTGGCAACAAAAGAATATCGTTTAAATCCCCAATTCCTGTTCCACTTAAATGGGTGTGTGTGAATCCTAATATGGTATTACTTGCATAATTGTATCCACTGCACCAATCCCAACCTTCAAAAACATTTACTGGTCCTAATTGTACTGCTCCAAAAGGAACATTGGCACCCACAAATACATGTCCGTGACCTGCAGATCCTATTAATGGATCTACATATTTAGTGTAATCTATACTGCTTTGTTTTGCTTTCTTTTCCTGTGAAATCGCAGGATTGGCAAAAAATAGATTTAAAGCGATAATACCGCTAAAAGCTATTTTGTTATATTTTTTAAACATCTATTCTATTTTTTTATTTGAATTGTGTGAAATTTAACTGCAAAGTGCACAGTCCCGATAGCTATCGGGATACGCAGAGTTCGCAAAGTTTTTCCATTTGTTTCTTTTTTTACAATAAAATTTAACCGCAAAGTGCACAGTCCCGATAGCTATTGGGATACGCAGAGTTCGCAAAGTTTTTAGCCTTTAACATCTATTGAAGACGTACTGCGGTGCGTCTTTACAGAAAACCTTTGAACCTTTTTTATTCGCAACACAAGAAACCTTTGTCCCTTTGTCCCTCAAAACCTTAGTACCTTTTTTAGTACCTTTTTTAGTACCTTTTAAGAACATCATAAAGAGAATAAACCTTAACCTCTGGTTTTGTTATTTTCCCTTCGAATGTAATTGTTCTTTCTTCTCCTGCTTTTAAGTCTATATAATTATCACTCCATTTGCCTGTGTATCCTTTTATGGAAACATTTACATATTTTGCAAATTTTGAAGCTTTTAAAATCAGTTTATTTCCTTGTACTTTCCATGTGATTTGTGGATCTTCTAACTTTAAATCTATCGGACGTGTTAAATCAATTTCAGGTTTAATATCATCACGATAGGCTTCTTTCATGGCATACCAAGCTGCTTTTGGCTGACGGTCGTAATAATCAGTTACACTCCAACTTGCCACAGGCCAACAATCGTTAAGTTGCCAAACCAATGTTCCCATATTATAAGGTGCTTTAGAACGGTGAATTCCGATAATGTTCTTCAGCGAATAATATTGCAAACATTGTGTGAGGTATGTATAATCTTCGACATTCATTTTCTTTATTTTGGTCGAATCTATAAAATAACGATTTAAATAAGAATCTAATTTCATGAATCCTTTTCCAGCTTTTTGATGCGCTTGCAAAATATCGGAATATAAATATCGGTCTTCTGGCAACGTAAATCTTTCGATTGACGAATAATTTGGCATCGCCTGCATTCCGTATTCACTCACAAAACGTCCTGTTTTTTTCTGTACTGCTTCTACATCTTCTAATCCCCACCAAGTTCCCCAATAATGGCTATCTCCTTCAGTTATGCTTTTTTCTTTTGACCAATGAAATAATGGTGATGAACTAATATATGGTCTTTTATTATCGACTTCTTTTACCCATTTTGGGATACTATCCTGAAACAAGCGAACGTAATCTTTCCATAATCGTGTCGAATCTTGTTTGGACATATTCATACTTTTTTGCCATCCCCAATTTTTGAATGCTTCGTCGGCTTCGTTATTTCCGCACCATAACACAATACTCGGATGATGACGCAAGCGTTTTACCTGATACTGAACTTCTTTCTTTACATTGTCGAAAAAAGCGTCGTCTCCTGGTACCATTGTCCCTGCAAACATAAAATCTTGCCAAACATTAATTCCGTATTTATCACATAAGTCATAAAAATAATCATCTTCATAAACTCCTCCTCCCCAAATACGAAGCATATTCATATTGGCATCCTTTGCCATACCAACTACTTTTTCATATTCCTTTTTGGTCACTCTAGAAAGAAATGCATCCGAAGGAATATAATTAGCTCCTTTCATGTACACTGGCTTTCCATCTATTTTAAAGTAAAATGATTTCCCTAAACTATCTGGTTGTTGTACCAACTCTATCTTTCGATTGAGTACATACGGTTTCTCTGGCGTTTTTTTATCATACGCTTCTAAGCGTGGTGTTTTCACTATTCCGCAAGTAGTAAATTTAGGTCCCCAATCCCATCCAAAATGATATTGCGCTTTACGTACATAGGCACGAGGGTTATCTGGAATTACAAATGGTAAATCTTTTTTTGCAAGTGAATCGACTACATTTTGTGCTGATTTAAATACGATTACCAAGTCATTATTTCCTGGTTTAATTATCTTTTTTACATCAACTTTCCATTGGCGAAACATATTATCTGCCTTTAAAACCAATTGATTATTCAAATAAACTGTTGCATAAGTGTCTAATCCATCAAAAACCAGTTCTGAGTATTTTTTATTATAAGTTGCTGAACTTACCTGAAAAGTCGTTTTATACTCCCAATCTTTTTTTTCTATCCATTCTAGCTTTTTCTCATTGTCCCTATAAAATGGATCTGATATTAATTTGTTATTCAACAAATCAGTATGTATCTCTCCAGGAACTGTTGCTGGATACCACTTTGTAGTTTTGGTTTCGCGGTATTCCCAACCTTCTTTTATATCAATATTTTGAGCACGTACTGCAAATGAAAAATTTGCAAGACATATGCCGACAAACCAATAAAAGCTTTTTTTACATTTCATTTTTACTGTGTAATAAAATTATTATTTAGGTCTAATTTTTTTAGTCTTTTTGTAAAGATCAATAATTGCTAATCGTTGGCAGTAGGAGAAGGTTAATTCATTTAATAATTAATTCCTTCTCTTTTTTAGGTTTTTATATCCCAGAATAAGAGTAACTAACAAAAATATCTAGACATATTTCCTTTTTTACAGCTGCCAAACTTAAACTTGTTAACATCATCTTTACAACATATTGCAAGAGCAGTTTTTAATATTTTAAGAAATCTATTTATCCCATATAAAATCTATAACCAATGTCATTAGATTCTTTAGTTATATTAAAAGTAATTCCATTTTTTTCAGCAAAAGCAATTTCACTGTTTGCGAAAAAAAAGGTACTAAAAAACAATATATTAACCTCTTTATAACAACTGTTTTTTTTATATAATCAAAATAAAATCTTAAAAATAAGCCGGGAGGTACCCTCCTACCCGACTTATTTTAACTAACCTAACCAATATTAATTATTTATCCCACCAAATTCTGGTTGTCATTAAGTCTAACCCTTGGCGTTGTATTGCTTCTTTATAGTTGGCTCCATTTGTTATTAACTCAGTTTGATCGTATATTAATCTTCTTGGAATAATACCATTAGTATCACCTAAAGGATCATTGACTGGTACTAAAACTGGATATCCTGTTCTTCTCCACTCAGAAAAAGCTTCGAAACCATTAAATAATAAAACAATCCATTTTTGAGTTATAATCTGCTCTATTTTTTGAGCCTCTGTTCCTGTGGCTTTAAAAGGATGAGCTGCAATATATGTGTCATACTCTGCTGTTGTAACTGCTGGCACTTTGTCTCCAAAAATGGTTAAACCTTGCATTGCTCCTTTTACTCCATCTTCATAATGTTGTTGTGCTGTTCCTGAAACATTCCAACCTTTTACTGCTGCTTCTGCCAATAAAAATTCTACTTCGGCATAAGACATAATTAAAGTAGGTGCATCTAAACGCAATACGGTAGAAGTATTTGGGTCTGAAAAAAGTTTTTTGTCACCACCTGGGAATTCTTTTGCATCATTTGCAAGTCCTTGTTGATGAGCAGGATTATTATCTCCTGAAGCTTCTAATTTTGCATAAATTCTTAAACGTGGATCGTTTGTATTTTTCAATAAATCTATAAAAGTTTTACTGTATTTAACGTTAGCTTCTCCTCCATTTAGATCATTTCTAACCCAAGATGAAGTAATAGGGTTTGTCCTAACTCCTGCGGGACCTGAATCATGTTTTAGTACTGCACTATCGCTATTTGAATTAAAAACACCTTTAGCTACTGCTTTTTCTACAAATTCTTTTGATTTTGCCGGATCTACTTTAGACAAATGCATTGCCACTCTCAACATCAATGAATTCGCAAATTTTTTCCATTTTGCTACATCACTTTGGTAAAATAAATCAGCATTACCTACAAAAGCTTTATTGGCATCTAATGCAGTACCAGCCTCATCTAACTCTTTTAATAAATCATTGTAGATTGCTTGCTGTGTATCATATTTAGGTGCAAAAATGTTCCCATTATAACCTTTTCCTGCTTCAAAATATGGAATTTCTCCATAAGTATCTGTCAATTTCTGGAACATGAATACTTTCATGATTCTACATGCCTGAATCATATTTGAATTTTCTGGCGTATTTGGTAAAACTGATAACAACTGGAAAATTTGATTCAATCCCTTACCGTATGATTCTCCAAATAAAGAGCCTGAATACTCTGATACATAGATATATTTTGAACCTGGTCCTCCTAATGAGGCAAAGTGTTGCACTATTTGAGCTGCATATCCATTGTTTCCTCTTGTATTCGAATAATCTTGTCCATCGATATATATTTCGGCAAGCGTAAACATAGATTTAGGTGCAGGATCTGTTAAAGCATTTGGATTCTTATTTAATTCCTCGAATCCGTTATCACATGCTGTCAATGTCATTGCACTAACAATTGCGATACAAAATAGTTTTATATATTTATTTTTCATCTTACAATTTTTATTATTAGAATTTGACATTAAGAGTTAGTCCGTAGTTTCTAGTCAAAGGCATAGATGCTCTTTCAAGTCCTTGTGCATTGCTATTAGAATAATTTGATTCTGGGTCAATATTTGGTGTATTACTATAAATTGTCCATAAATTATGAGCAGAGAATGCTAAACTAATAGATTGAAATGGTGAATGTGCAAGATATGCTTTCGGAAAATTATAGCTTAAAGAAACAGCTCTTAGCTTAACAAAATCTGCATTATAAACAAAATTTGATGTTATATCACTATAACTTCTCCAGTAATCATAAGCCGAAACTTGCTGATTAACAGGACCTCCAGCAGGATCCTTACCCGTTACTGCAATTCCTCCCTCACGTCCATCAAGTGTATTATCTGATAATCCATATTCTGTTCCTTTTTGGTTTGTCGCTGAGTAAATATCTCCTCCAAATTTAGCATCTACAAAAACCGAAAGTGTCAAATTTTTATAAGTAAAATCATTTGAAAGTCCCATTGAAGTAGGGGCAACACCTTGTCCAGCTACAATTAAGTCTCCTCTCATGAATTTACCATCCGAACTTAATAGGATTTTTCCATTTTCATCTCTTAAATAATCGTATGCTTTAATTATTCCAAAAGGCTGTCCTTTTTCTAAAACCACAAAAGCGTTTGAATTTCTATCTCTTTCAAGTGTTTTTGTATTGATTTTATCAGATAGATTAAGTACTTCACTTTGATTATAAGCAAAATTATAACCTACATTCCAACTAAAATTTGGTGTTTTTATAGCTTTTACATTTACAGCAAACTCAACCCCTTGGTTTTGTATTTCTCCCACATTAATTTTGGTTGTTCTATAACCCGAAGCTTGAGAAATATCGGCATCAGAGATATCGTTAGTTGTTTTCTTACGGTAAAAAGTCAAATCTGTACTAACTCTATTATTGAAAAATGTATTTTCAAAACCAAATTCGATTGTACTTACATTATATGGTTTTAAATATTTATTTGGAACAGTTTCTCCATTAACTCCTAAAATTGGTTGCCCTTGTGAATCTGTTTGTCCATCTGGCGCAGTATATGTTAAAGCTAAAGCGTATGCGTCTGGTAATGCTCCCCCTACGTTACCCCAACCTGCTCGAATTTTACCGTAGGACATCCACTCAGGAAAATCAATAACTTCTGAATAAACAAAACTCGTACTCACAGACGGATAAAAAGTACTATTATCTTCAGGATTTAAAGTCGAAAACCAATCTTCACGACCAGTTACATTTAAGTATAAGAAATTTTTATAACCTAAATCAGCAGAATAAAAAAGAGAGTTTACTTCACTTTCTGAGTACAATTTCTCTGTTTTGTCTGGCATAGTATTTCCATAAAAATATTTAAACGGTACAATAAAGTTATTCCCTTTCATTTTAATACCGCTAAATCTGTTATGCTGACGGTTTGCCCCAACAAAAGCATCCAATGTAAGGTCTTTTGCTATATCACCTTTATATCCTAAATAACCAGATGCATTAACCTCTGAACGGGTTTCAACTCTGTTTTCATAAGATCCTCCTGGAAGATAGTTAATTCCTGTAGGCTCAATTTCAGTATATTCGTAATTAATATCATCTATACCGATCACCGCTTTAGCGTAAATTTTATCTGTAATATTATAATTTACTTTAGTAGAACCAATAAAACGTTTTCTAAGATCATTATTCAGATCTTCTTGCGTAGCAAAATAAGGATTGGTTTGATAGGTGTTAGCTCCAAAATAATCTGCTTCACCTCCATTTGCATCATATCCATTACTTAACCATCTAATATCTGTTGCTGGTGTTAAAAAAGTAATAGGGTAAGATGCGTTTCTAGGAGAATCATTCAAATAGGGTCTGTTGTGGCTTTTTTCAGCAATGTATTGCGCATTGGCCTCAATACTTATCTTTTCATTTACTCTTGAGTTCAAATTTAAAGCAACATTACTTCTTCTAAAGTTTGTTCCTGGCAAGATTGACTCATCTTTTGTATTTCCAAATGACAATCTGAAATTTGTATTTTCATTCCCTCCAGACACTGCTAAAGTATTGCTAAAAGAATATCCTGTTCTGTAAAAATTATCTGCGTTATCTTTACCGTATGCCTGATATGGTCGAGTTTTTCCATCAAGAGAAAGTGAAGGCGTACCATCATATTTATCTCCCCAAGCGTTATAATACTTATCTCTAAGCTGTTGTAAATTATTATATCTGGTAGGAATACCATTTAAAGGTTCTCCTGTTCCATATTGATCTTGCCATTTTAAAAGATTTACAGGAGTATTAAATGTAGAATTCGTACTAAAATCAACTCCTATTCCTTTACCAGCTTTACCTTTTTTAGTTGTGATCAAGATAACTCCATTTGATCCTCTATATCCATAAAGTGCCGATGCAGCACTCCCTTTTAATACAGACATAGATGCGATATCATCTGGATTGAATGAAGACATACCATCTCCTTTATCTGCTCCCCCCCACATATTAGCATTTCCTTGTTGGCTATTGTCAATAGGAATACCATCTACAACATACAAAGGCTGATTAAGTCCCGAAGCCGAAGTTGCTCCTCTAATTACTACACGACTTGATCCTGATGGTCCCGAAGTAGGTGCTGATACATTTACTCCTGCTATTTTTCCTTGAAGTGCGTTTCCTAGGTTGACTTCCTTAGTTTTTGTTAAATCATCTCCTTTGAGTTCTCCAACAGCATATCCTAAGCTTTTCTTCTGTTTTTTTACTCCAAATGAGGTAATCACAACATCTTTCAGCTCTTCTACACTTGAAGATAGTATTACTGTAATATTTTTTTCGCTTTCACCTACTTCTACTGATTGTGTAATAAATCCAATAGAAGATACTGTTAGACTAACCTTTCCTTCTGGAATAGTCATTGCAAAGCGCCCTTCAGAATCCGTTATAGAGCTAATGGATTTTCCTTTTACCTTAATGGTGGCAGAAACAATTCCTTTGTTATCTGCATCTGCTACTACGCCAGTTAGTGATCGGTTTTGTGCCACAGCCCCTAAACTGCTTAACATTACCATCGCTAACACTGCTAAAATTTGTTTCATAAGCGTTTGTTTTTGGTTTATTTGTTTTGATTTTTGTTTGACTTGTTTGTTTTTAAAATATTAATAAAAAATAGGAACTCAATTTAAATATGTCATCCGTAGTCCCTGAACCGTGAATGTCATTGATTAGCATCAATTTGATACTTATGTTATTTTGCTAAATCGATATAGTAAACAGATCAAAAAAATTTAACAATTCCTCTTTTTTGATAAATCAAAACCTACTAAAACGATTTAGTAAAAAGAGCAAAAAAAAACAAAGTTCCCTTAATTCTTTTTTTTTGAAAACGGTGTCATATTATACCGATTCTCTTATTATTAAATTTCCTTTTTTACGTATTCCTTCAATAACAAAAGGTTTAATCCCTGTCATTTGATCCATCAATAATTTTATTGCATTTTCGGCTATTTCTTTAATTGGCTGTGCAATAACTGATATGGTTGGAGTATGTAATCGAAAACTATCGTGATCATCAAAACTTATAACCGAAACATCTTCTGGAATCCTAAACTTCATACCTCTAAAAGCCTGAAGACCTGCTAATCCCATGTAATTCGCCAAAAATAATACGGCATCTATCTTTGGGTTCTTTGTAAAAAAACTAAATATATCAGCAATTTTATTTTCCTCGCTGCTATTGTAATCCATATGAAGAACAAGAGACTCATTATAAATACCTTCCTCTTTTAAGGCATCCCTATATCCATCTTCTCTCAACTTCATCTGGATCATTCCTGAATTAGTATTAACAACAGCAATATTTTTTCTTCCTTTATTTAATAGATATTTAGTTGCAGAATGAGAACCTTCGTAATTATCCATAACCACATGGCTCACTTTTTGACCTGGAAAATATCTATCGATTAATACTACTGGCTTTTGCAATTTTAAAAGCAGGTCGATACTTTTTTCAAGCTTTTCTGTTGGTGTTATAATAAAACCATCAACATTTGCTTGCAAAAGACTATGTATCAGTTCTTCAGAACGCTCATCATCTCCTCCTGTACTACAATAAAAAACTCTATAATCAATACTTTTAGCTTCATCTTCAATAACTCTGGCTAGATCTGCAAAGAACTGATTCGAAATATCTTCAACAATAAGTCCGATAGATCTAGTCTTTCCTGTTCTAAGACTCGTAGCAATCATACTTGGTCGATAATTAAGCTTATCTGCAACTTCTTGCACTTTCTTAATAACTGCAGGGCTAATACCCATTTTTTCGCCTTTATCATTAATAACAAAAGATACAGTAGATATAGACACTTGCGCCTCTGTGGCAATATCCTTAATTGTAATCTTTTTCATTTAGCGAGTTAATTTATTATTAAGCTGTTATTAATTATATCACAAATATATATAAAAATAGTTACTAAAACGATTTTGTAATTATTTTTTTAAACATATCATTATTTTACACGCACTTATCAGTATTTTAATCAACTATCACAAGCATTTACTGATTAATTAGTATTCAGTTACAGTTACAGTTCACCTCTTTAAAAACAATCTCACTCAGAACCTTAGAATCTTAGCACCTCAGAACCTTTGCCCCTTTGGACCTTTGTCTCTTTGAACCTCTAAATACTCACTTCCAAAATTGATGCTTCTCCATTTAATACATATCCATCTATAGCAGCAGGAATCAAAACCGTATCTCCTTTTTTGTATTGATAAATTACATTTTCATATCTAATTTCGAAAGCTCCTTCAACACACATATAGACTGTAAAAGTATCTTTATTTCTATTCACTTTAACGACTCCGCTTAACGGAATAAAATTTGTTGTAAAATAAGGACAATCTACAACTACATTAGATTCATTTACAATAGTTTCATATTTCTTATATGTATCAACTTTATTATAATTGATAGCATCTAATGCCAAATCAACATGTAGTTCTCTTTTATTTCCTTGAGCATCTACTCTATCAAAATCATATAATCGATAGGTAATATCCGAAGTTTGCTGAATTTCTGCAACAACCAATCCTGCGCCAATAGCATGAACTGTTCCTGTTTCTAAAAAGA
Organism: Flavobacterium sp. EDS; assembly: GCF_020991525.1. NCBI lineage: Bacteria > Pseudomonadati > Bacteroidota > Flavobacteriia > Flavobacteriales > Flavobacteriaceae > Flavobacterium > Flavobacterium sp. EDS. The sequence goes on along the minus strand of NZ_JAJMOZ010000018.1, from coordinate 42,718 downwards.
ACACATCACCTGCTTTAACCTTTACATCATCTAAAATAGATACTAATGTATTGTTCTTTAGATTTTCAACATACTCTTCTTTATTGGAATCTTCTTTAAATCCAACAATAATCCTTGCATCTGGATCTGCTTGCATTACATACCACATTTCGGTTTTACCAAATGAATTATGACGTTCTTTTGCCAACTGATCATTAGGATGTACTTGTATCGATAAATCTTCACGAGCATCTAGATATTTAAAAAGCAATGGGAATTGTTTTCCGAATCGGTTATAAACTCTTGTACCTAAAATTTCGTTTGGTAGTTTCTCTATTAATTCTGCTAATGATTTCCCTTTATGCTCTCCATTTGCAACAACACTTACATCTCCTTCTACAGTAGATAATTCCCAGCTCTCCCCTGTAATATTAGAAACGATAGGTTTGTTAAGAACTGTTTTTAATTTTTCGCCTCCCCAGATTCTCTCTTTCAAGATTGGTTCAAATTGCAAAGGGTACATTTTTATGCTCATTTTTATTTTTTTTAAAAAATTATTGTTTTTTTTGGGATTGTCTAAAAGGCAACGCAGATGGCACGGATTAAAACGGATTTTAAAGCAATACTTTGTTTTATATTTTTTTGTCACTAATTTCATGAATTGTCACGAATTATTTTTCATCTAACTTAAATCTGCTCAATCTGCCACCCGAGCGATAGCTAACAGACGAAGTAAATCTGCGTGATTTTTTTTGCCACAGATTAAAAAGGATTAAAATGATTTTAAAAAATCCGCTCAATCTGCCAAATCTGCGTGAAACTATTTTTCGCCACTAATCTCACAAATTGTCACTAACTAATTTTACATTTAACTTAAATCTGCGTGAAACAAAAATCTTTTTATCCCGATAGCTATCGGGAGTGGTTATACTTTTTCTCTCGCAGATTGAGCTGATTTACTAATCAGTTTTTATCAGCATTCCGCTTCTCTAACTGTGTTTATTTTATAGAAATAGCTACTCCACCACTAGGAGCTAATTTTTGTTTCAATTTAGTTTTGCTATTTACAGTTACTTTACGAATGTTATACGATTGCGGATTGGTTTTGTAATCTGCTGTTTTTCCGTCTTCATAAATCGTTGCTGTGTATGATTTCCCAACTGGCAGAAAACTAAAATCAATCATAGCAGTACGTGGCTTTTCATCAGTAATTCCGCCAACAAACCATTCTTGCTTTCCTTTTGTTTTTCTAGCAATTGTAATATAATCTCCGGGTTCGGCTTCTAGAATATAGGTTTCGTCCCAATCTAGAGCAACATCCTTAATAAACTGAAATGCATCTTTAAAACGCACATAATTTTCAGGTAAATCAGCTGCCATTTGCAACGGACTATACATGGTAACATACAATGCTAATTGTTTTACTAATGTTGTACTTAACTTGTTTTTTTTGGATCCGTACACCGATAAATCTCCTTGAAAAATTCCAGGCGTATAATCCATCGGACCACCCATTAGTCGAGTAAAAGGCAAGATTGTAGTATGATCAGGATGAATTCCTTCCATAGCTTCAAACTCAGTTCCTCGTGCTGATTCTTGTGCAAACCAGTTAGGATAAGTACGATGTAAACCTGTAGGTCGAACTGCCTCATGTGAATTTACCATGATTTTATGCTTTGCGGCTTCTTTAGCAACGTAAGTATAATGATTCACCATTTGTTGCCCATCATGATGTTCTCCTCTCGGAATAATTGGTCCAACATATCCTGTTTTAACCGCATTATAATTGTTATCGACCATAAAGTTTAATGCGTCATTTAATTGTCGTTCATATTCCGCAGTCGAAGAGGTAGTTTCATGATGCATAATAATTTTTACATTCTTTTTATTGGCATAGTTACTCAACTCTTTTACATCAAAATCAGGATATGCTTTTGAAAAACTATAAATGCGCTCTTTCTTAAAAGCAGTATTATCTTCCCAGCCTTCATTCCACCCTTCAACCAAAACGGCATCAAAACCATTTGCAGAAGCAAAATCTATATATTCTTTTACATGTTTTGTATTAGCACCATGCGTAGTATTAGATTTTAATTTAGAAAAATCGGTAGCTCCAATAACCACATCCTGATTATCCGAATATGCCCAAGTAGATCCTCCACCTGTAAAATATTCCCACCAAACTCCAACATATTTTACTGGTTTTATCCAAGAAGTATCTTCAAAATCACATGCTTCATTAAGATTCAATATCATTTTTGAAGCCAAGATATTTTTTGCATCATCACTTACAACAATCGTACGCCAAGGCGTAAAACTCCCTGTTTGTATATATCCTTTATTTCCTAAACCGTCTGGTACAAGATGCGAACTCAGCGAATACGTTTTATCATCGACATTAAGACACATTGCTGGATAATTTTTTAGAGCTGCTTCGTGAATATTAATATAAAGCCCTGCATCGGTCTTTATCATTAAAGGTGTTTGTGTTGCCAAATTCTTAATTGGTGCTTGTGAAGCTAGAGGAACATGTACAGCTTTATACACCAATGATTGCATTTCGGATATTTTAGAAGTCGTATAACTATATTCGTTTGTATCATAATCACCCGGAATCCAGAAAAGTTTATGATCACCTGTTAAATTAAATTCGGTTATTTCTTCCTGAATAATAAAATGACGCAGATTATCTTGTACAGGAAATTCATATCTAAAGCCTAAACCTTCATTAAACAAACGGAAATAAATTGCTATTTTTCTTTTACTTTTCTCTTGAATAAGCTCAGTTTTCAATTCATTATAATGATTATGTATTTCTTTTTGTTCTCCTAAAACTGGTTTCCAAATACTATTTTCAGACTGAAATTTGGTATCTGTAATCTGGAAACCTCTATTCAGCATAATATCCGACTTTATGATAAAACCTAATTTACTTTCCTTGATTACTTCTTTTTTCTTATAACTTAATGAGTAAATTGGCGTTCCTTCAGAATTCAAATGAAACTTTAAAGTCAAATTACCATTTGGCGATTTAAGTTCCTGAGCATTCGTAAATGAAGTTGAAACAAAAATAAAAAAGCAGATAAAAAATATATTTTTCATGATTTTAAGAAAGTTATATGAATTACTAAATCGATTTAGCAAACATAATAAAAAATATCTTACTTGCATACTTAATGCAAAAATTATGATTTATAAGTAGTATTATCCCACAATAAAGGAAGTCTATTCATGATATTAAACAATATTATGTTTTAATTCAATAAAACTTAAAGACAATGGTAAGTAAGAATTTATTACATCCAAAATCGATATAACTACCCGTAGTAGTATCTACCTTGGTAATGTATGTGTTTACCATCTTTGGTTTTAGCTGTTTTTTATTTGGAACTTAATCTGGTTCAAAAAAAGTTTTGTAACAATTACAATTTTCTGTTTTTACTAATTTTCTCTACTTCTTTTAAGGTAAGATTCAAAATAGCAGCTATTTCTTCGACTGTCATATTTTTATCTAATAGATTAGCTACAACTCTATTTTCAGTTTCAATTCTCAACGACTTTTCAGTTTGAGCAGTTTCTTTAAATTTATCAGCTGTTTCTTTAAATTTTTTATTTGTCTCTTTAAGCTTATCTGTTTTTTCCTTTATGGTTTTCTCCATTTCTTTTTTTATTTCCAGCACCTGTTTACGGATTCTTTCTTCAATTTGGTAGGTAGGAACATATTTTACACTTTTCTCTAATTCATCCATTAATCCTGTATCTAGAAAGCTCATATATCGCTCTGAACTAATAATAAGATGATCTAAAAGTTCTATATTCAAAATCTTGCCTACTTGTATCAATCTGTCTGTTACATCTTTATCGGCATCAGATGGTATCATTCTTCCACTCGGGTGGTTATGCACCGCTAGCACACTTGTTGCTCCTTTTAGCACAGCTACTCTATATACATTCATTGGCTCAACCTGTGTAGCTCTTACGCTGCCCATGCTCACTAATTCGATATACAAAATAGTGTTTGCCATATTAAGCCCTATCATCCAGAAATGTTCTTTCTCGCGGTCTATTTCATTTTCACGCAATAAAATACGCTGCATGATTCCATATAAATCACGAGCACCCCCTATTTCAATCTTATCCTTATCTGTTATCTTGACATTCATTTCTTTCACCCTTTTTAATTTAATAAGACATACAAACATAATAAATTTTTATTAGTCAATATCTATGTTTTTTAAATGTTTTGTAGTCTTTTTTTGATGATTATTTCTTTTTTGAATGTGTAACTCTAAATAATTTGCATACTTTTAATGCCATCAAATTCACTAAGTAAGTCAAAAGAATTAACGTTAATTAAATAAACAAAAATAAATATATTATTTCTTCTTTATCTAATCCCGATAGCTATCGTGATAAAATACCATATTATACTTAGGTTATTAATTAATTTTTTGTCACAATGTTATTTTTAAAATTGAGTAAATATATCAGAATAATAGTAATATATTTGAAACTAAGCTGTTTTTCACAAAAAACCTAAATTACTTACAAAAAAGAATAATAACCAATACCATGAAATATGAATAGTAGTCTATTTAAAGAAAAAACTAATTTAGAGTCTTCGGAATATAACAACTTATTTGGAGATCCTTTTTGGGGACAATCAGGTAGCCTAAAAGCAATTAAATTTTATCTTCAATTAAATGAAAGAGAAAAAGCCTTAATGTTAAAAGCCAATTATATAAAAATGATTGAAAAAGCTAGAGAAAGAAATTTTAACAAAGCGGCTGATTGCTTGCAATGGTGGCTAGATGGTACAGGTTCTACAAAAAACATAGATTTTCATTGGCTTAGAAGTAAAAGCGAAGTTATTGTAGCAGAAAACATAAATGTTGAACGTTTTGAAACTGATTATGATACTAAATTTATAAAGTTTCTTAATAAATTAAATATAGGAGATTCTAAACCATATACTAATCATTATGATAAACAGTTTACTGCTGGAATTTTTGGAGAACTATATTATATGTCTGGAACAAGTACAATAACTTCAACATGTAATTTTAATATTACAAAAAATAAAGATTATTTTACCTTATCTGGTACAATAATCCATACATGGTGGGACATATATGATTGGCACAAAGGGGCAGACGCTTATATCCCTGGGTTTGGTTCTATTAAGGATTCAGATGCTTTATTGGTAGAGAAATATTGTGGTGCAAGACCCTTTAGAATGGAAAGCAAATGGCAACAAACATTTAATAAAACCTTTCAATATACCTCTACAGGAAATTTAAATCTTAAATTAAAATAAGAAAAAATAAACACAAATATCATGAAATAAAGCTAGTTTGGGATTACCGAATAAAACAAACAAGCTAGAAAGGTTTAAATCACAAAGAGAAATGAACAGTATTAATGGAGAATATAAAAGAAGAGAAGAATTAGACAATAATATTGATGAGTTAGTAGTAATTTTACTGTATTTAGTAAAGAAATGTTTTAGTTTTATTATTCTTGTCTTTTTTATTTCTTGCGGAAGTCAAACAACTAAAAATGAAATTTTGAATGTTGGAAAAGAATTAACTACGAATGATTTATCAAAAACAGATTCCACTGAAAATATTGTATTTATTGGAAAAGGACTAAAGGGAAAAATAAATGAATTAAAAAAGCAAAACTCTAAATTTAAATTAGAAGTTAAAAATGGGGACTTAAATTATCCTTTTGGAGATTCCAAAGCCGAGAATGTTTTAGTATTAAATAATGGAACCGAAAAAATTAATGTGAGATTAAAATATAATCCAAATAAAAAGAAATTTGATATTTTAGGTTATACTTCTGAATAAAAAAAACTACTGCTACTACAATTGGAGAACCAAATGAAATACCCCCAGATTTTTATAAAAACATAGAAGAAACTTTAAAAGATTGTGGTATAGATTACATATTCAAAAATGGTGTAATATACGCTAAGTATAAGCAAAATAAATTATTATTAACCTAGAAAACAAATATTAAAAAGCTAGAAAAATCAATCCAAATAAAATGTTTATAAAAAAATTAACAACTACGATAGTCAAGAAAAAGTATCTTTGCTCTCGACTATGACAAAAAAGTTCTACATATTGCTACTCGTAACGCTTGGTTTCCTAATGGGACCAACGCTTACTTATGCGCATGGAACAAAAAAAGAAATGTCATGTTGTAAAAAAGAATCTACAACAAAAGACTGTTGTAAGAAAAAGCATTCCAATAAAAAACAACACAATTGCGAGAACAGCTGTTCAGGAAATTCTTGTGGCTCTACAACTGCTAACTGTGGTTTTTCACCAATGGCACTTTTTCAAACAGAAAACAATTCACTTTTTAGTTTTTCTGAAAGAAAACAAAATTACTATTATTCTGAAATCTTTATTTCTTCAGATTTCCGTTCTATCTGGCTTCCACCTAAAATAAGCTAGATTTATTTCCTGACAGCCATAAGTCTGTCTTATTCAAAAGTCTTTTTTAAGGCTTTAATCAAAAACATTTTTAATCCTATTCTATTTGCAGAAATAGCTGTATTTGCTATGTTTTCTGTTCTATTTTAGGGTTACTTCATCCAAAAAAAATACATACAATGAACTCAATAAAAAATTTATTGATGGTAATGACTCTATTACTATCAGTTACTTTCGCCAGCGCGCAAATAAAAAATAAGTCAACCGAAACTGTAAAAATTAGTGGTAACTGCAGCATGTGTAAAAAAGTTATCGAAACTGCAGCAAACGTTAATAAAGAAGCCAAAGTAAACTGGAATGAAAATACTAAAATGGCAACCATTACTTACGATAACAAGAAAACTAATCTTGATGCAATACTAAAACGTGTTGCTGATGCTGGATATGATAATGAAAAATTTACAGCTCCTAATTCTGTTTATGATGAACTACACGGATGTTGCCAATATGATAGAGAAGCAAGCCCTAAAAAAGCGCAATAGTCTTAATCAAAATCATTTAAACAAAATATCATGTTCAAAATAAAAAATATAATCACATTATTTGTCCTTGTTGCAACTGTTTCAGTAGCAAGTGCACAAATAAAAATAGGAGATTCTTTTCCAGATGTTCAGCTTCAAAACAATAAGAATGCTACCGTAAAATTAAATTCTTTTAAAGGAAAAACAGTTTTGGTAGACTTTTGGGCTTCATGGTGTGCTCCTTGTAGAGTGGCTAATAAAAAATTGGTAAAACTATATGACCAATACAAAGGTCAGAACTTTGAAATTGTTGGAATATCAATAGATATCGACAAAACAAAATGGTTAAAAGCCATCGAAAAAGATAAACTGAAGCACCAGCAATTAATAGACCCTAAAGGTTTTGATGCTAAAACGGCTGTAACTTTTGGAGTTGATGCCTTGCCATCTGCCTATCTTTTTGATGCATCAGGAAAACTGATTGCTATAAACCCAACTGAAGCGCAAATAATTGCACAAATCAAAAAAAACAAAAAATAAAATGAAAACCATAAATATAAAATTCATAGCTGTTACACTAGTACTATTATTAACTGGTGTAAAATCATATTCTCAAATCTCTAAAGCCGAAATAATGGCAACTGGATTAACTTGTTCTATGTGCTCTAATGCCATAAATAAACAATTAAAATCCTTTGCCGAAGTAGATAGCATTGCTACTGATTTGAATACAAATACATTTACTGTTTACTTCAAAAAAGACAATTCATTACAGCCTAAAGTACTAAGAAAAGCCGTTGAAAAAGCAGGTTTCTTTGTAGGTTCTCTAGTTTTAACAGCTAAGTTTCATACTGATAAAATCGAGGATAATACAACTCTAAAAGTTGATGATGCTACCTATAATTTTATCGACATTAAAAACCCTGTAGCTCATACTGAAGCAAAATACAGAGTTTTAGATAAAGGTTTTGTTACTCAAAAAGAATACAAAAAACTAGTTAAATCATATTCTAAGTATCCTGGTTACGCTACAGAAAATGAGGATGATTATTACTTAAAAGCACTATAAAAAATGAAATATCTATCAATAGTTTTCTTATTCCTTGTTTCATACAATATAGATGCACAAGAATTATTTGTAGTAACCGAACCTGCTAGTAACGCTCCTGCGGGTTCTATCGGGGTTCGTGTTGGACAATCTCTTATGGATAACAAACACGAAAGCGGTTCTATGTACAATTTAACGCCTGAAGTTACTTGGGGAATAAATAAAAATTTAATGGTTCGTACCTCTGCATTTCTTAGCAACCAAGAAAACGGATTGGGAGTTAAAGGTGGTGGATTTTACGCCAAATACCGATTCTTTTCTGTAGATGATTTACAGAGTCATTTTAGAATGGCTGCCTTTGGACGATACAGTTATAATAACTCATTCTTCAATCAGGAAGCTATAGACTTAGCCAATGGAAATTCTGGTTACGAAGCAGGTTTAGTCGCAACGCAGTTAATTCATAAAGTGGCATTAAGTTCCTCTGTAAGTTATGTGCGTGCGCTTAACAATCCTGATTATAGTTTTCCGGATGCCTTGGGTAAAAATGCTGTAAACTATACCTTTTCGGTAGGGAAATTAATGCATCCAAAAAAATATACAAGTTATAAGCAAACGAATATTAATGCTATGCTTGAATTTACAGGACAAACAATTACCGAAAACGGAAAATCATATCTAGATGTTGTTCCTTCTATTCAGTTCATTATTAATAGTCAGGCAAGAATTGACCTTGCTTACAAAAAAGAATTGTATAGCTCAATGCAACGTGCAGCATCTGATGGTGTTTTCTTAAAACTGGAGTACACTTTTTTTAATGTAACGAAATAGTTTAAGCTGTAGATAATTTTTTTTTCACGCAGATTAAAAAAGATCTAAGCTGATACAGGTAGACTTATTTATAATCTAAATTAAATCTATAAGATCTGCGTGAAACAAAAAAAAGTATTAGAAAAAGAATAAAATAGAGATCTCTTTATAGTTGTGTAAAAGGTCGTTTTACTCATAAAAATCAGATCTCATTCCAAGCCTAACAGGTTTCTAAAACTTGTTAGGTTTATTTCTATAAAAGTCTAATTACCATCAGAACAAAACCTTCTGATTAAACGTATCACATTTACATCAAAATTAACATCCATCTGATAATTAAATTTTATTTTCGTACTTCTTATGACAAAAAAATTCTACATACTATTAATTATAACGTTTGGTTTCTTTATGGGACCTACGCTTAATTTTGCCAGTGGGATTAAAATAGAAAAGATATGTTTTAAAAATAAAACATACTTAAAAGCCTCTTGTCAAGAAACAGATGTTAAAGCGAAAGAACAAAGATGTCCTAATGGTTGTATAGAAAGTGCTGCCGATTGTCCTGTAGTTTATTGTAGTTATTATTCACCAATGATTTCTTTTCAAATAGATAATCATTCTTTTTTTAATTTTTCAGAAAGAAAGCAAAACTATTATTATTCAGAAATCTTTATTTCTTCAGATTTCCGTTCCATTTGGCTTCCGCCAAAAATAAGCTAGATTCCTTTTGCGACAGCCATAAATGCGTTTTATCCAAAACCATTTTTAAAGCTGTAAATCATTAAAAAAACCAATTCTATTCAGGATATAGCAGTATTTGTTATGTTGACTGTTATGTCTTGGAATTAACTCTTTCAAAATTACAAAAACAATGAATTCAATAAAAATTGTATTGATAGCAATAACCGTATTATTATCTATCACTTCTATTAATGCACAAATTAAAAAAGGTGATGCTTTCCCGAATATCCAATTACAGAATGATACGAATAAAACTGTCAAACTAAATTCTTATACGGGAAAAACAGTTTTAGTTGATTTTTGGGCATCTTGGTGTCCGTATTGTCGGATAGCCAACAAAAATTTAGTGAAACTATATGATAAGTACAAAGGGCAAAATTTTGAGATTGTTGGGATATCGGTAGATATTAGTAAAGCAAAATGGTTACAAGCGATTAAAGAAGATAAACTAAAAAGTCCACAATTGATTGATCCAAAAGGCTTTGATGCCAAATCGGCGGCAATCTTTGGAGTAAAAGGAATACCTAGCACTTACCTTTTTAATACTTCGGGAAAATTAATTGCCATCAACCCAACAGAAGCACAAATAATTGCTCAAATCAAAAAGAAATAAGTGTTTTACTAAAAGACACGATCTAAAATCAAATCATCACCAGAACAAACCGTTCTGATTAAACTTATAAAATGAAGAAAATCTTTTATTTATTATTACTGGTTTTTGCTTTTGCAAAAGTTCAGGCACAGATTATAAATCCTGTAAAATGGGAAGCTTCAATTGAGAAAAAATCCGACTCTGAATACTTGCTTTCTTTTAAAGGGGCTATCGAATCAGGCTGGCATGTATATTCTCAATTTACTCCCGAAGATGGTCCGCTACCTGCCGAATTCCTTTTTCATGATAACAAAAACAATTATGAACTTATTGGAAAAGCAACCGAAAGCGAAACGAAACGAGCCTTTAATGAAATTTTTGGTGTTGACGAAATCTTCTTTTCAGATAAAGTAGTTTTTACTCAATTAATCAAACAAATTAATCCCGATAAAGAAACGATACAAGTAGAACTTTCCTATCAAGTTTGTAAAGAAAATTGTATTAGCGAAACAAAATATTTTGAGTTTAATCTTAAAACACTTGTTGCAAAAGAAATCCAAGCCGCCGATATTGTAAACGAAAAAACAACTAAAACAGCTGTTGCCACTACGGTAGAAAAACAACCAGAATCAAAAGAATCTGATTCTAGTCTATATATGATTTTCTTTATTGCATTCTTATCTGGATTTGCAGCATTGCTAACACCTTGCGTATTCCCAATGATTCCAATGACGGTAAGTTTCTTTACAAAACAAAGTAAAACCAAAGCCAAAGGAATCAAAAATGCAATTATATATGGTGTTTCTATCATCTTGATTTATGTCTTCCTTGGAAGCGTAATTACCTTACTATTTGGCGCCGATGCTCTAAATGCATTATCTACCAATGTATGGTTTAATATTATTTTCTTTGTCTTACTAGTTGTATTTGCAGTATCTTTTTTAGGTGCTTTCGAAATTATGCTTCCAAATTCATGGGCAAATAAAGTTGACCGTCAAGCGGATAAAGGAGGAATATTAGGAATTGTATTCATGGCTTTAGCTCTTGCAATTGTTTCCTTTTCTTGTACAGGACCAATCATAGGAACTTTACTAGTCGAGGCAGCTTCTAAGGGCGGAATTGCTCCAATTGTAGGAATGCTTGGTTTTTCATCTGCTTTGGCATTACCATTTATGTTATTTGCTATGTTCCCGGGATGGTTAAATACATTACCAAAATCTGGTGGATGGTTAAATACTGTAAAAGTATTTTTGGGTTTTCTAGAACTAGCTTTAGCTTTTAAATTCTTATCTAATGCCGATTTAGTATTGCAATTACATTGGTTTGAAAGAGAAATATTCTTAGCTATTTGGATCGCAATATTTGGTACTTTGGCATTCTACTTATTCGGAAAAATAACCTTGCCACATGACTCTCCTACGACTTCAATTTCTGTAGGTAGATTGTCTATGGGATTAGTGGTATTGGTATTTACAATATATCTTATTCCAGGTTTATGGGGTGCACCTTTAAAACTAATAAGTGGTTTCCCGCCACCAATGACTTATAGCGAATCCCCTTATGGTGTAGGAGGCTCAAACAAAAGTGCTGCTACTGCAATTGCTTTACCAGATGGTGCTCATAAAGGTCCGCATGATATTATAGCTTTTACTGATTATGAAAAAGGATTGGCTTACGCCAAAAGTGTAAACAAACCTATTCTTTTAGATTTTACAGGATTTGCTTGTGTTAATTGTAGAAAAATGGAAGATTATGTATGGTCCGATCCACGTATTTTATCAATATTAAATAATGAAGTCGTATTAATTTCTTTATATGTTGATGATAAAAGAGAATTACCTATCGAAGAACAATATACTTCTAAGGAAACTGGAAAAAAGATAAAATCAATAGGAAATAAATGGAGTGACTTTCAGATTACCCGTTATAAAGCAAATGCACAACCCTATTATATTGTATTAGATACCAATGAGCAAAGTTTAAATAAACCTGCAGGATATACACCAGACATTGTTGAATACGAGCAATGGTTGAAATCTGGAATCGAGGGATTTAAAAAGTAGTTTCTAGGAAATATTAACCGCAAAGTCCGCAAAGTTTTAAAATCTGTGACTAAAAAAAGGAACGCGGATTAGACGGATTCGCTATCGCGAAAACACGGATAAAAACGGATTTTTAAACCTTTAATTTTTTTAATCTGTGGCAGAAAAAGTGCTCAGTACTAATATTCAGTCACAGAACCTTTGATCCTTTGTACCTCAGTACCTTTGCAACTTAAAAAAGAGGCTGTTCAAATTATTTTGGGCAGCTTTTTTATGATCCATTCAATCTTAAAATTACAAAACATTAAAATTATCCTTATTTTATGCATTTGGAGGTTAATCTAGAAATGAAATAGTAACTTTAGGGCGATGAAAATTTTAATAATAGAAGACGACCAAAGAGTAGCCGAATTAATACAAAGAGGGTTAGATGAGCATGGTTTTACACCTACGCTCGCTTACGATGGAATCTCTGGAAAAAAATTAGCCCTTAATAATCAGTATGATTTGATTATTACTGACATTGTTTTACCCAAACTTGACGGTTTGGATTTATGCAGAGAAATACGCCAGATAAAGCCCGATTTGCCAATTATAATGCTAACCGCATTGGGTACAACAGATGATAAAGTAGAAGGTTTTGATGCTGGAGCCGATGATTATCTGACAAAGCCATTTGAAATGAGAGAACTTTTGGTTCGTATAAGAGCTTTATTAAAAAGAAGTAATGGGACGATAAATAATACAGGATTCATTTTAAAATATGATAATCTTGAAATGAATTTGCAGACAAAAAATGTGAAGAGAAATGACATCGAAATAAATCTTACTCCCAAAGAATTCAAACTCTTAGAGTATATGATCCAAAATTCAGAACGTGTTTTATCTCGAACAGAAATTGCCGAAAAAGTATGGGATACTCATTTTGATACTGGAACAAACTTTATCGATGTATATATTAATTACCTGAGGAAAAAAGTTGATAAAGATTTTGATAAAAAGCTTATTCATACCCGATCTGGAATGGGATTTATTTTGAAAGTAGAATGAAAATAAGAACTCGATTAACCCTATTATTTACATTTACAACAGCTACTGTTTTATTAGTATTTGCCATTATCATCTTGATTTCTGCAAAGGAAAATAGAGAAAAAGAATTTTATGCATTACTAAAAAAAGAAGCAATTACTAAAGCCAATTTATTTTTTAATGCCAAAGTAGATAGCAAGACATTACAAAACATTTACAGAAACAATCGAACGACACTAAATGAAGTCGAGGTTGCTATTTATACAACTTCTTTTCAATTGTTATATCATGATGCTGTTGATATAGACGTTGTTAAAGAAACAAAACCAATGATTGAAAAAATTGTTCAAAAAGACGAAATACAATTTTATCAAAATGATTGGCAGGTAATAGGAATGAAATACAAATTTCAGGGCAAAGAATACATCATTACTGCAGCTGCATATGATGAATTTGGATATATAAAATTACAAAACTTACTCGAAACTTGTATTATTGTTTTTATCGTATCTATTTTACTCCTTTATATTGCAGGGCGTTTTTTTTCTAAGAAAGCATTCGAACCTATTGTTGAAATGACAGATAAAGCAAAAACTATTTCTGCTACAAATCTCCATTTACGATTATATACTAACGAAAGTAAAGATGAAGTTTCTGAGTTAGCAACTACTTTTAATAAAATGCTAAATCGTTTAGAAAATTCCTTTGATTCTCAAAAACAATTTGTTTCTAATATTTCTCACGAATTAAGAACACCGCTTTCAGCTATTATTACTGAGTTAGAACTCTCAACCAACAGAGAACGTAATAATGACGAATATAGAATTGTTATTCTTAATACGTTGCAAGACGCTAAAAAACTAGCAAAACTATCTAATAGTTTACTTGATTTTGCCAAAGCCAATTATGATCCTTCAGAAATTGCTTTCAAACAAGTTCGTATTGATGAGATTTTATTAGATGCGAGACAACAGGTACAAAAATCAAATCCAAATTATAGTGTTGCGATACATTTCGAAAATGATTTTGAGGATGATGAACAAATAACTGTTAATGGGAATGAGTATTTATTAAAAGTCTCTTTTGTAAATCTACTTGAAAATGGATGTAAGTTCTCAGAAAACAATCAAAGTAAAGTTATCATATCACTAAAAAAGGAAAAGATTATTTTACAATTTACCGATAATGGTATTGGTATTCTAGAAGAGGATTTAAAACATATTTTTAAACCATTCTATCGAGGATTAAATAAAATATATGCTGATGGAAATGGTATAGGATTATCTCTAACTCAAAAAATTATTGTACTTCACAAAGGGACTATTTCTGTTACATCTGATAAAAATTCGGGTACAATATTTACTGTAGAACTTTATCACGGTATAAAAAATACTGTCGATTAATTAATTTTATTTTTATAAAAAAGGTGTTAAGAAAACTAAAATCTAACTTCTAGTTTTCTTAACACCTAAATAATTTTATTTCGAATAAGAAACTAATATGACATTTCTTCTTCTACTATTTTAGGGGCGTTTACTGCCTTTGTAGCTACTTTGGGCTTAGTAGCTCCTTTTTTACTAAACTTTTGTTTTCCCCACCAAATTAAAAATCCTGTAATAGGCAAACTTGCAGAAATTAGACTCGCAAAAAAAGCTAAAATTTTCCCTGTAATCCCTAACACTGCTCCTACGTGAATATCATAATTCATTCGGCGAATTTTATCAGGAACACTTGCCTCTTCGTACTTTCCTGAAAATGGGGTTTTGATTGTGATGTCTTTGAGTGATTGTTGATCGAAACTATAACGGTCCATATTATAGAAAGTATGGCTTTTTTTATAAACAAAAGCTCCAATAGGATCTGATGGTTTTTCGGGTATTGATATTAAAATACCAGCTGCTTGAGGGCTTTCTTTTGCTAATTTCAGCATTACTTTATCTACTGTAGAAACATTAAATGCTTTAATGTTTGTTGTATCTGATTTAGGTGATTCTCTATTTTCAACTAACGGCTTCCCTCCTGAAGTTACCCAATATAATGATTTACTAAACCATCCAAAACTCCAAACCAAACCTGTTAGTGAAATGATCAGTAAAAAAATCATGCTATAAAAACCAAGTACATTATGCATGTCATAATTTACACGTTTAAAACTAGCCGACCATTTAATTTTAAAACTCTTATCTCGAATTGATTTAATCCATTTGGTTGGCCACCATAAAACCATTCCTGTAATTAATATCACTACAAATATTAAAATAGCAACTCCTATAATAGGACGGCCGATGTCATATGGCAACCATAAAGCACGGTGTCCGTTAAGCATAAATCTAAAAAAGTCGGGGTCTTCTCTAGAAATAGCTTTAACATTAAGAACTTGCCCTGTATAAGGATTCATATATACATTGAAGGTGGTACCGCTTCGTCTTTTTTTACGCTTTGGTTCTTTTTCTTTAGGCTTGTCATTTGAAGCTAAATTACTCGAATTTGCTTGTTTTTTCTCTTTTTTAGCTTCTTCTTCCTTGTCTTTATTGTCTTCTTTATTTTCTTTTTTAGGAATAAAATATCCAACAATTGCTGCTTCATCTTTATCTCCAAAAGTAACACTTGTGGCTTTTTTGCCTTTCATTTCTTTATCAGCAATACTTATAAGTTGCGATGGCAATAAATACGCTTTATCCTGAGGAGTAACAAAACGCCAATCCTCCATAAAATCTTTTATTTCATGCTCAAAAACATACATACAGCCAGTAAGACTTACAATAACGACAATGATACCAGATCCTAATCCTAACCATAAATGCAGCCATGCCGCGGCGCGTTTGAAAAATGATTTTTTACTTTTTTTCTTTTTTTGAGTAGAAGTTGACATATTTTTAAAATCTATAAAAATTAAGTAGCAAGAACCATAAAGGCTCTAAAAGTAAGGGCAACAAAAAATAATGTCCTAAAATGCAAATCTATAAATTTACTTTTATTTAATAAGACTAATTATAAATAAGTTTTTTTATGCTAGAACAGCATCACCTAAATTTATATTAAAAGACCATTTCAATTTGAAATGGCCTTTTAAATCAATTTAATATTTTAATTTAGCGATAGCAGTAATATCTCCACCTTCTACTTTCATTCCTCTAGTAGCCACTCCGGTAGCCCCATTGATTGTATAAATCCAATTGCCATCAGGCGTATTGATTCCTAGTATAATAGAATTATTATCTTCTGTAGTAATATTATAACTAGTCGTAGTCGAATTAATTTTAGCAGGTGCACTAGTTACCCAAGTAAAAGTTTGATTGTATACATCTGCAACAGCCAATTTAGGTACTCCGCTATCTTTACCAATATCTCCATACATTTGTAACAATACTTTTCCATTACCGATATAACTGCTTGAAGATATTTTATGTCCACCAGATTTTTCCTGTACATTAAAGAAATATGACTGATCAAATTCTGTAGTTCCTTTTTTAATTTTTAAAACCGCAGATGGCTTAGTAGAAGTTATAACACTATTACTTGTTGCTGCTGCACTCGAAAAGCCATATGCATCTCCTTTTTCGTCCTGAATTAATCCATTTGAAAAATAACTTCCTAAATAACTTGTACGATTGTCTTTGATAACTTTTTCTAATTTTAATTCCGGATAGTTATATACAGCAACCCATGTACTATCAGGGTATTTAGTTCCAAAAGTGTCTACTCCATCTCCTTTAATACTCATATAAGGCATATATACCTTATCGCCTACCTGTGTTGCCCATGTATAATGTGCTCTTTCTCCGTTTTTAGCAACTTTTTTGATATCTTGCTGTGCTCCGCCCACTATAAGCGAAGATGTTGCATCAATTCTATACATAGATGCAATAGATGACGCACCACTTCTTGGTATTTTTATCGTTAAAATTTCTTTGTTTACTGCTGCAAAAACCTGTACTGTTTCTGCTTGAAAGTTAGAAGTTTTAGCCAATTTACCCTCAGCAGTCAATGCATAAGTAGTAACAGCTCCAGGATTTCCCTGTCCATAAAGTAAGCTGAAAAATTTATTCTGATTGGTAATATAAAAACGATACGAACCATCTTGCTCTAATCCATTACCTTGAGTTGTAATCGATCCTTTAGTTACATCATCAGTAGTTAGTAAATAGTCTGCCACTCCAGAAGCTCCTGTAGTAACGGTAACAATATATTTTGTTTTATCTGTCCCTACACTTGGTGTCCCCCCATCTGGTGAGTCAGAATCACTGCTACAAGAGAATGATGTAAAAGCTATTAGAGCTGCAAATATTGCTAATGTGCTACTTTTTTTCATGATAATTATTGTTTGATTTATTAAATTATTTATTTGATTTGGTAAAGAAATACCTGAATTTTATATTGAAAGATCGACTTGGTTTCTGCAATGAAAAGTTGTCATAGAGCTTATTGTCTAATGCATTTTTGCATTCTAAAGCAATATTATATTTCCCGTCAGCAAAAGTGTAAACTGCATTTAAATCATGATTAAACTGTGCGGGAATATCGAATTTACCCACTTTTCCACCACTACTCGGCCAGTACAAATAATAATCGTGTACATATAATAAATTGTAACCAACAGATAGATTATTGCCCTTTTTTATGAAGTCATTAAAGAATACTGTAGCATCTGCATTCCCAAAAAGAAAAGGAATATTAGGAACTCTGTCTTTATAATTTAAAGAGACTATTTCCTTACCTGGCTCATATTTTATATTGTTACGAAGATTTTGATATGTCATGTTTACACCAGCAGTAAATCTATTCTTATAAGAATATCTTATCTCTGTATCAATTCCATAATTTGAAACTCCTTTTTGATTAACATTAGTTATCATAGTTTGATTTAAATTCAGCTCAGGTCGAATAAAATCGGCAGCTTCACGATACATAAGATTTACATCAAATGTTATCGCATTTGCTTTCTTAAAGCTAGTTTGATAACTAAGCCCTAGATTAAAATTTTCACTCTGTTCTGGTTTTAAACCAATGTTTCCATATAAATTATCATTTACGCTCCCAAAAATTTCCTCTGGGGCTGGTAGTCTATAACTTTTTTCAAAAGAAGCTTTTATTTGTAAATTATGTTTTAAGTAATAGCTACTCGCTGCACCATATCCCCAATAACTTTTATTATCAACATGTTGTATATAAGCAATATCACCCCAATTCCCAGAAGGGTTATAACTCTCTGAATAGGTATTTCTCAAAGAATAATTTTTAATAAATACCGAAGTGCTCCATTTTTCGTTATAATCAAATTTATAACCTGCTCCTAAAATATTTTTTTGAGATTTTTTAGGCTGTTTATATAGTAATGATTCTGGAACTAATTCATCACTTTCTTTACGATCAAAAGTATTAAACGTATTATTCAACATAAACGAATGTCTTTCGCCTAAACTATAAGTAACATTAGCTGTAGCAATTCCATTATTATTTTTGAACTTACGTAATGTTCGGCTACGCTCTCCTCCTAAACCTTCTAATTCTATATAATCTCCAAACCAATTGTATCTTCTATAAACCGTATCAACATTTTGTTCTTCTCCAAAATTATAATTACCAGTCACACTAAAATCCAATCCTTTTGTAAAGAAATCTTTCACCTGATATTTTACTGTTGGCATCAAGATATTTCCTTTTCTATAAACCTGACCAAATACACTAACCATACGGGCTCCTGTCTGTATGTCCGCTTTATTTTCTCCTGCTGTAAAACCAAATAATAATTTATCAGCATACTTTTTACCTGTCACACCAATATTAAAAATTACAGTTTCATTACGATATTTATCATGAAATCTTCTTACACGCTGATTTGGATAATACTGTCCCGTTTTTAAATCTGCTACATCTACATTTACCCAATAGTTGTTATCTGAGTAATTTTGGAAAGCATTAATTTCAGTAGTAAAACCACTCTTGGCAGTATAGCCTGCATTTATAGTGGAACGGTGTGTATTAAATGAACCAAAAGAATAAGAAGCATCAAGATAGGTACGAGGTTTAGAATTTGTAACAATATTAATTGCTCCACCAAGTGCATCTCCTCCTAACCAAATAGGCACTACACCTTTGTAAACCTCAATTCTATCTGCAAGATTTACGGGAATATTATTCAATTGAAACGATGAACCAAAATTATCCATCGGTACTCCATCAATAAAGAGTTTTATCTGGTTGCCTGAAAACCCATTAATAGAAAGCTCAGACTTAGAACCTACTCCACCTGATTCACGAACACGAACACCAGAAACTCTATCTAATGCATGCGATAAATCTAGTGTAGAATTATGGAGCTTTTTAGCATCAATGGCAGTTACACTATACGATTGCTTATTTACTTTTTCGGTTTGGGTACGTCCCATCACCGTTATATTCTCTAATTCGTTTAATTCGCTTTGTAAACGAACTGAGAAAATTATTTCGTTTATCCCCTTAACTTCTATATGTTTTTTTGAAGTTGTAAAGCCAATTGCAGAAACTTTTAAAATGTAATTTCCTGCTTTAACATTCTTAAAATTATATTTTCCGTTTTCATCGGACATAATTATAAAATCTGTTTTTTCAAGACTTACTGTTGCGAACGGAATACTTTGTCCTGAATCCTCCGTAACCTGACCTGATACTACTATCCCTTTATTTTGTTGGGCTGACAAAAAAGATGATATTAAAAAAAATACACTGAAAAATGAAATTTTATGAGTTGACATATTTTTATTTAGACTAATTATAAATAACTTTGTCGCAAAAGTACCAACACTCATCCTATTAATTATAGGGAAAAACGGATTATTATTTTGTAAAAAAGGATTATTATTTTGAAAATTAAATCGAAACTTATAAATCAAGACCAATCAATAGTTTCTATTGTGACTCGCGATGGCTATGACCCAAAAAGTCACCTGATACAAGAAAAAATATGTCGTAAAAATGAACTCAAAGAGGAAATAAAAAGCTTTCATTTAATAACGGACGGACTTGTAATTCTAGACACTCAAATGTATTTCTCTGAACCTCAAACAATTTTATTTGAGATTAGTTGTGAATCGATTATAATGAATTTTATATATTGTAACAATGTCGAAACCCATATTGATCAGCTAGAAACCGAAAAATTTACACTAGAAAACACGCACAATATCTTTTATACATCAAATTATAAAGCCACTTTTAAAATTCTTCCATTTGAGCAGATGAATTACTTTTCTATCATTTTGTCAAAAGATTTCTATTACAATATTATCAATGAAGATTGGGAACTTCATCAAAAATTCTCGAAAAACATACTCTTAAAAAAATCCAGCTATTTAACTTCTAGCTACATTCCCTTTACACAATCAATATTATGGGTAATTCATGAAATTAAAAGTTGTAATCGTCAGGGCATCTTAAAAAGAATGTATATTGAAACAAAAATTAAAGAACTTTTAATTTTACAGTTAGAAACTCTAATTGAGAAAACAGCCCCAAAAGATTTCATAAACGAAGATGATTATAACAAACTTCAGCGGGCTAAATTAATTTTGGATAAGGATTATGTACATGCTCCTACTCTTTCCGAGCTATCAAGGATGATTTCACTAAACGAATTCAAACTCAAAAAGGGATTCAAAGCTTGTTTTGGGACAACTGTGAGAAGTTATATTATTGAACTTCGGATGAAACATGCCAAAGAATTATTTCAATCTAAATCCATAAGTGTAACTGAAGTAGCCTATAAATGTGGTTACAAAGATGTTTCGCATTTCTCTGCTGCATTTAAAGCTTTTTATGGTTTTCCTCCACAAAAATTTAAAATCAATTGGAACAGCGTTAACACCTGGATAACTAGCTTTTTGTTCCTTGGTTAGTACAAATAAAAAAGGCTATCTGATGAGATAGCCTTACAAGATAGAATCTTAAATTACTTATTTTGAGATATGATTCTTTTAGCACAATCCGACGCACATAGCAAACCACCTGCCATCATTATAACATCTTTAATAACCAATCGTCCAGCTCCAGATAAATAAGGAAAACCATGCGTAGAACTGCCCAAATCTGGTACCCACGTTTCTGGCGTAGTAATTAAAAAAGTAAGTGTTACTAGAGCCATACCTGCAGTAAGTACTCCACCTATAAGACCTATTTTGGCATTAAAAATTCCAAATAAGGTAAGTAATCCAATAATTATAATTGCTCCACCTAGTGCGTAAGAAAAGATATAAGTTCCATTCTCCATATGCCATTTGATATTGTCTTCGACTACTTCTCCTTCTTTATTTTTATGATCTTTGTATTCACTTGGATTATTATAAAAGAAACTCATTAAGGGACTATTTGCAACAAATGGTACAATACCATCTGCTTCATATTGAAAAGCTTTAAGTCCTCCAATCCATACCATTACTATAAAAATGGCTATGCGCATTAAATTAAAAAACTGGTTTTGCAATTCTGATAAGGCTACTATTATTTTCATAATTTTATTTTTTTAAGGTAATAAATATAAAAATCAAAATTACAAACGCTAGGCTCTTCTCACAATGGACAGATAGGGATATTACCTAGACAAATCTGCTACGATAGATATACCAACATTCTCTCTGAATGCAGTTGGTGTAATGCCAGTATGCTTTTTAAAATAACGACTGAAGTAATTTTCATCATCAAAATTAAGTTCAGCTGCGATTTGCTTCATACTTTTATAACTAAGGTGAATGAGTTTTTTTGCCTCAAGAATCACCCTTTCGTGGATGAGTGTAGATGGTGTTTTCAAAAAATACTGTTTGCATAATTTCGAAAAGCTATTAGACGAGATATTCATTTGAGTAGCATAAAAAGAAGGTTGTCTTTCTTTGCGAAAATTATTTTCTAATAATTCTTTAAACTGAATCAACGGGTGATGTATGTTCCTTTCTTCATGAACAAGATTGTCTTCTGATTTTATTTTGCTACATAGTGCCAGTATCAATTGTAAATAAGAACGTACTACTGCCATAGCATAACTAGTTCTATTTTCTAACTCTCTAATTAGTTTTCCTAAAATATAATCTAATTCCGTAAAGTCTTTTTCTTTAAGATTTACATAGGGTTGCTGGTATATATTATTAAATAAAAGACCATTACAAGCAACTTCTTTTTTATGATATTCTATGCAATAAAAATCTCCATGAAACTGTAATCGCTTAGCTATAAGTGGCTTTTCAACATCAAAATGAATAATTTGATAGGGACTTGTAAATAATATAATTTTACCTTCAAAAGTATATTCTACTAAATCTACACTAACCTTTCCTGTTCCTTCCAAAAGAAAAATACTATACAGTGGAGAACTCCCATGCAAATTGATATAATTTGTATCGCAATCCTGAACCATACAATCTTTATAATCTATTCCATTTTCCTTCATTAAATTTTTCGTTTTTATTTACTGTGCCATTTTATCTCAGAATAATTTTCAATAACACTTTGTTCTAGCAAGTTACTTTTTCTAAGCGTCGCTCCTACCGCAACTTGTTTCCAAAAAGAAATTGAATCTTGAGGGTATTGAATTTTAATAAAATCTGTTTTTAATGGTAATTCTGATTTACAAATACTTGCATTAACATAATCTAAAACATGAAATACATTAAAATGTTGCCTAAACTCTGGTCGAACTTCATCGTTATTTGCGAAACATACACTACCGTCAAGATACAATTCTGCTATAAAAGGAATCCCAATTATTTTTTCGATTGTAACCAAAACTTCTTTATCAAAGGTAGGCATCATAGAGTTTGATATAATTAAATATTCTCTAATATATGATTAATTAATATCATTCTTAAAGGGCAAAAAAAAACCAGTATTAAATACTGGCTTTGATTAATCATTAACATGGAGGAAATATACTATCTTTACCTGGTTCTGCACAAACTCTAGGACGTTCACCAATAGGCTCGCCTATTGTATGCGCACATGGGTAATTAGGATGAGTTACACTGGTAGCTCCTGGAGGTGCCCAATCACCAGCAGCACATGCTGGTTGAATGACTGGTCCATTTTGCCCATTACCAATAATGTTTTTTTGTTGATTTTTACTTAGTAATTCTACTCCATTTAAATTCAAAATTGATTTTAACATAATAAATTAAATAATTAGATTTTAAAATTCATCAATCCTTTTAAGTCCATTGATTTTTAGACTTTTAATTGTTAAATATAAGAAAATACTTTTAAAAAAGAAACAATTGTTTTTAAATAAAATAGTAGAAATTAAAGTTTTATTTTGTAGAAAAGATCAATAAGACATAAAAGCCGTCTAGTTAGACGGCTTCCCTTAAAAAAATACAAACTAAATTATAAAACTGCTTTAAACAAAAGCCATTAAAAATATTAGTTTAATCATAAAAACAATATTTTTTATTACTCAAACATTCAAGTTATAAAACTAATTACAGAACTTGGATAAAAATAAACAGGCTAATTTAAATTAGCCTGCCGAACTATTTTCTCAATTATAGTGAAAAACACAGCTATTCTACATCTTTTATTCAAAAATTTACTGCTCTAAACGAACTACAAATTTTATTCAAAATTAAGTATTAAAGCAACCAAGTAGTCATTCTAAATGAACTTACACTACTAGTAAAAGTATAAACACTATTTGCATAAGTAAGCCTAAAGTTTTCTTTTTTTACATAAACTCCACTAGCATTCACTAAATTTTTATCAAAACTAGCAAGAAAACTTGGTGCAGCTGAAGTTGTGTTACCATTCCATGATTTATGTTTAAAAATAATTTTTTTACCAACAGCATCTTCTTCTACATCTATATAATGAAAAACAGCTGATCTTCCATTAAAAGTATAGTAAATAAAATTACCCAGAGAATGATTAAGATAAAGTTGAACAGATCCCAAAGTTATACCATCTGGCAAACTAGCATTAATTTTAGCTAATTCATCAATAAAAAATTGTGAATTTGTAGAAGCACCAGCTGTTAAATCATCTGGAAAATATCCAAATCTTGCTCCTACTTTACCTGGAAGTAACACCTTATAATCATCTGTTAACGTAGGGGGAGTGTTAGTATATTTTATAGTTGCACTTACTCCATCACTACCTGTGGCAACAAAAGAATTATTTACGCTATCAAAAATAAAATTTGCTAATTTTTGCCCTTTAACAACTACTGCAGGTTTTGCTATTGCTCCAGTTGGTGTATAAGAAAAACCAAAATTGTAGCTTTCATCATATGTAGGATCCAAAGAAGTCGCTTCCCCAAAACGAGCATTTGTATTAAAATCAAAATCAAAATTATGTGTTGCAGTCCCATCATTAGTTACCAATAGTCTAAATAATGGACTTGTAGCAGTTCCATTAATGTTATTAAGAGTAATAGCATTTTTATTTAAATCTGACCAATCTTCTGCCGTAGCTTTTACAAATCGTAATTCCTGAACTGTTCTATTTGTTCTAAAAATAATATCTTCTTTATCTTGTCCATAATATAGAAACTGAAAATCCCCGAGATACCCCTTTCCGCGAAGAGCTGCTGTAGGAAAGTTATTAGAATCCGATAAAAGGTGTATTCTACTAGCAGTCGTAAAAACAACACTTACAGTGCTTCCTAGCTGAATTTCATACTGACTATTGTACATTTTTGTGTCAGTATTAAAATCTGAAGCCATGTTTACTTTTCCGTTAGGCAAAAATTTAAAAAGGTGTGTAAAACCTCCTAATTGTGTGCTATCTGTAAAATAAATTGCTTTCCAACCATACTCAGAGGATAACAATAAATCATTGAGTTCTTTTTTCTGAGCATTAGTTCGCTCAGTTGGTGTCTGATCAAATTTTTGTTCAGTATCTGTATTAGTACAAGCAACTAATTGTAATGCGAAAATTGCTACAATTAGATAACTAAATATATTTTTTATTTTCATAATATGTTTTTTTATAATTATGTATATGTATTATTGAATGCTATTAATTATTAATTACAGCATCTGTATTTTTTTGTGCTTCATCTCTTAAATCATAAAAATCTATGTTAAATGCATCTTTATAATACTTAACTACAAGTGCTTCTTTTTTCTGAATAGCATCCTTACCTGTAGTACTAGTTATTCCTGCTAGAATAGCAGCATATTCTGCTTCTGAACTAAGCAAAATTATTGCTGCAGTTTCTGCAAAATCTTCAAATATATTTAATCTTGCATAACTAGTTATAAACCCTAACTCTCTTGAATCTTCAACTGTTTCAACATACCAACTTGAAGTATATCCAGATGGAGTTAACTTTGCCCATGCCTGCTGATCAAAAGGTTTTGTTTGATTTAAGATATGTACATATTCATGCTGAATGGTATGAATAAATTCAGAAACATCTGGACGGCTTTTCTTATCAATATTATCCACTTGAAAAAGCGAGATTCTTTGTCCACCTTCAGCTAATCCCAATGTAATTGTACCTGTTGAATTCAAATTTACACCACCTACTAAAACAAATTCTCTTGGTGCTATTTTCTTAACAAAATCAGCTCCAGCAACGGTCGAATAACTATCAAGCCATATCTTTTTTACAATTTCTAGGGCTGGTTTAACTTTATCTACAGTTGGAGGAAATAAATATCTAGTATTGTCTACTGTATTTTGATTCCATTGGTATCTCACATCAATATTATATGGATTGGTATAATTTGTAATAATCCAGTTATCCAAGTCTGTTCTTACAGGTTGTATATAATTTAGCTGGCTCTCTTTAGGTTGATCTTCATGAGTACAAGAAGCTGATATTAACACTACTATACTCAACACTAATGTTTTATATTTATTTAATAATTTCATAATACTAAATTTTATCTAGGATTTTTTTCAATTCCGTTATTTGATGCGCTAAGTGGTATCTGTAGAGCTCTACGTTTGTCATCTTTAATCAAGATGTTTTTCTTACTAACTTTTCCTGCAGTATATGTATCATGCTGTACTACAAGATTAAAGCGTTTGATATCAAACCATCTGATTCCCTCGTGTATAAAATCTCTTCTTCTCGCCTCTGCTATTGCTTTAATATAAGATGCTTGTATTGGAGTTAAAGCATAAAAAGGAGTATACTCGTTATTAATTACTGGATACATTTCCATTACACTTGTTTGAGTTAATTTATCAGTAGTTGCATTATACCCTGATGTTCTTGTTGAAAAGAAATATTCCAACTCACTATTGGCAAGATCAATCTGATTTGTCATTACATGCGCTTCAATACGGTTCAGGAATAACTCATCATTACTAAAGAGTACAGTACCTGTATAAGGTTCTCCAATTTGAGCAGTTACATTGGTATATTTAAAATACTCATAAAATTTATTAACAAAAACATTAATTCCTCCTAGATAAATCCCTGAAGTACTAGTTAACCAAGGCTTACCAAAAATATTAGTTTCTTTTCCTAGTATCAAATCCTGTTTATTGCCTGTAAGATAAAATCTATTAGAATAAGCTCTCCTCCAAATAGAATAAGGATAGGATACCAATAAATTAGTTGTTTTATCTTCTTTTGAATACTCTATAGGCATTTGTGCAAATGCAAATGCATTAAAAGTACTATAGTCTCTAAGCTTACCAAACGGTGTAACTCCTAGATCTTTAGACAATTCAATTACTTTATTCCAATCTCCTTTGACTAAATAAAAACGACATGCAAAAGCTTTTGCTGCTTCTTTATTAAAATGGAATTTAGGTTCCTTATAATCATTTGTTACATATTTAAGTCCCTCTTCTAAATCTTTTTGAATCATATCAAAAACTTCCGCAACAGAATTTCTAGCATATTGCTTAATCAAAGCTGTTTCTGGTTCTATTATATAAGGAATTCCTAAATCAGATTTTGCAGTTGAAGGATTATAACGATTAGACCATAATGTAACAAGCATAAAATGCGAATAAGCTCTAGCCAGTAAAGCCTCTCCTTTTTTAGGGTTAAGATCTGGTGTATCTCCGAGTTGTTTTATAGCTACCAAAGCTTGATTAGCAGATGCTATTGCTTTATAAGACTCATTCCAAAATCTTGCTTGAGTGTCTACATTAGTTTCTGTTTGCATCTCCCAATTGTAATTTTGCTCATTTTTTAAAGATATCTTAGATATCTCACTATCAAAAACATTATCCGACATGGTTTCTGCTATATCCATATAAGTTGCATTTGGGTAAGCAGTAACCAATAACTCCGAAATTTTTTCTGGAGTATCTATTTGAGTTCTATTATCTGGCGTTTCCGAAAGGAATTCATCACAGCTAGTAATACTTACAAGTACTAATAGGGACATAATTATTTTTATATTTTTCATATTCTTAATATTACAATGAAAGATTTATAGTAAAAGTGTATTGACTAGTAACTGGTAGAGCTACTCCACCCGTATTACGGAATTCAGGATCCTGACCGTTTAATCTTTTATCTGAATAAATTAACCAAGGGTTCACTGCAGACCCTCTTAAGGTAAATGTATTCACACCCAACTTTCTCTTAAACTCTTTAGGAAACTCCCAACTTAATGAAACATTTTTTAGTCTTACAAAATCTCCATCAGCTATACGAACATCTGAATAATTATAAGTATTATATGCTCGCGCTAATGTACTTGCCCCTCCATTATTTTCATTTAATCTCTTATCTGCTATAACTGGAACATTTGTAACATTCTCATCACCAGGGTTTATCCAACGGTTAGTAAAATCTTTTGTGAATACTGTTAAATCATCGTATTCACTATCATAAATAGGGTTTAAACGTACCTTGTTCCCCCCAGATCCTACGAAGAACACATATAATGACCAATTTTTATAAGTGAAAGTATTGGCTAGACCAATTGATTTATTTGGCTCTATAGATCCTTCATATTTTAAATAATTTGTAACATTATCAATGTCTTGAAAATTGGCCCCAGTAATATTATTTACGGCACCATCTTGCATAACAAATGTTGGTAACCCTTGGTTATTTAAACCTGTAAATTGATATGAATAAATTGAATTTCTTGGTCTCCCTAAAGCATTTCCTCCATTAGAATCAATTAAATCAAAAGCAGAAGGCTGATTTGCTAATTTTGTAATTTTTTGATCATATATAGAAAAATTAAGAGTCGTTGACCAATTAAAATCTTTAGTAACAATATTTTTTGTTGTAAAACCTAACTCAAGACCTTTGGTCTCCATATCAGCATTATTACCCTGTTTAATATCTTGACCACCAACTCCTGAAGTAAGTACATAATCTACTAAATCAAAGGCTTTACGGCTGTAAATATCAGTAGTAAGTTGTATACGATTGTTAAACATCCCTAGATCTAAACCGATATTAGTTTCAAATTGTTTTTCCCATGTTAAATCACCGTTTTGCAAGTCGTCAATTCTAATTGCCGCTTCTCTATCAGAAACATTAAAACGGTTGGTGATGAAACTTTTATAAATAGCCAAAGAATTTGTAGCTGGTCCAGCTGTTGCTGTAAGCCCATAAGAAGCTCTTAATGCTAAATTGTTTACCGCTTTTAAATTTTGCATGAATTTCTCTTCAGCAATATTCCACTTACCACTTATCGTATATGTAGGCAACCATCTAGAAGAATTACTATTACCTTGTCTGTTGGATCCATCATAACGTCCTGTCAAAGACGCAGTATAACGACGATCATAGGTATAACCTACTTTTCCAAAGAAACCAACTGTTCTTTCTCTTTCTTCATTTAAACCGTAATATGAACCTCCATCGTTAATGATTTTTTCAAGAAACTTAGGATCAGTAAAAGGGGTAAGACCTCTACTAAATTGAACTCCAGCTGCTGTAAAATTATCACTACTTCTATCTACAGATCGTAATTCAGTTCCAAACAAACCTTCTAATTCATGCTTATCATGTAACGTATTTCTGTAACTAACACTATTTCTGATGTTGTATGAAGTCAAATCATTAGAAAATTTTCTCAAAAAACCTCCACTTGGTAATACCGAAACTTTTGGTGCTGTTTGATCATTTGGATCTTGATACAAATAGATATTTTCGTCTTGAACAATTGTATTTAAATCATTACCAACTCCCGCATTATAAGCACTTACAACATTAGAACCTTCTAATATTTTGTGCTCTCTTGTAGTATTAGCATAACGAGCTGATCCCGTAAGATTATACGTTAAATGTGGATTTATTTTATAATCTAAATCCAATTGAAAACGAATATCTTTAACTTCAATTTCCATGAAATTATTAGCCAACTCATTAATAATATTCATTGGAGCCCAGTTATTTCTATAATATTCTAGATTCCCTTTCTCATCATAAGGCCTTAACGTTCTATTTGTATTTAACACATAGGCAAAGGGATTTATATCAAAATCACGAGTTACTTTTCCAAAAACTTCATCTTTTTGACTTTCATAACTTCCTGGAGCTCCTTGATCTCTTACAGAAGCTAAAGTAGATAAAGTAATGTTTAATTTATCATTTACAAAAAAGGTTCCTTTTATGTTCGATGAAAGTTGTTTTACATTATCAGCTATAGTCCATCCTGGATCTGAATAATAACCTAAAGAAGCATAAAATGTATTGTTTTTCCCTCCTCCAGAAAAACTCAACGAGTGACTTTGTGTTATAGATGGTCTAAACACAACTTTAAACCAATCAGTATTGGCTAACTCGTATTTTTTTAAAAAATTATTACGACTTACAGGATCATTGTTTACCAAATAGCTATCATTTTCAGGAACATAGGTATTTATAGCTTTACCTAAAATATTATATACACCACCGTATCTACCGTTTACTGTTGATGGCAAATCAAGATACCCTTTAGCTTCCATTTCCTTATAAATACTCATCGACTCCTGAGAATTCAAAATATCATATTGACTATAATTAGGAACCGCCCTAACAGATTGTTCTAACGAATAAGATATTTTTAGAGGTGTATCTCTACGCCCTTGTTTTGTAGTTACAACCACTACCCCATTTAAAGATCTTGATCCATAAATAGAAGTTGCCGAAGCATCTTTTAATATTTCAATACTTTGGATATCATTAGAGTTTAAACCTGCAACTGATGAACTTAATAAAGTTTCTGAGTTACCTGAAGCCAAATCTGCAAAAGATAAATTAATGATATCTTCTTGTACAACACCATCAATTACCCATAACGGTTTGGTATCTCCAAAAATTGATGATGATCCACGCACGGTAATTTTAGGTGCAGTACCAAATGTACCCGTTACGTTTTGAACAGTAACACCCGCAGCTTTTCCTTCAATCATTCTACTTACATCTACAACACCATCCATTTTTAACTCCGCTCCCGAAATTTTACTAATCGCTCCTGTAAAAGTTCTTTTTGAAGTTTTTTCATAACCCGTTGTGATCACAACTTCTTTTAAATTCTGTCCTTGTTCATTTAAAACAACAGTAAGAGGCGATTTATCAATGCTAACTTCTTGTGTTTCCATACCCACATAAGAGACTATTAATCTTGTAGTATTGGTTGGCATATCAATTGTAAAATTACCATCAAAATCAGTAAGCACTGCAACCTTGCTCCCTTTTGCAAGTACAGTAGCCCCAGGTAAAGGACTGCCGTTTTGATCAATTACTTTTCCTTTTACAACAGGAATAAATAAACTTTCAAACAATGAACTTGATACATTTACATCTTCAAAATTAGCAGCTTGTGAGCTGTCCTTTTGCAATATAATTTGATTACTTACCTCTGAGTAAGTAATACTGAACGGTTTAAGTACACGATTTAGAATACTTGATAAAGTTTCATCGTTGGCTTCGATACTCACTTTTTGATTCAATTGAGTCATTCTTGAGTTATACGAAAACTTAACTTTAGCTGATTTTTCAAGCTTAGATAATGCGTTATCCAAACTTAAGTTAACAACGTCAATAGTTACTTTCGTGTCCAATTTCCTTTGTCCTTTCACACTATTTGCCATAGTGACACTTGAAAAGACAAACGCCAAGACAAACTGAAATAATGTTATTTTCATGATTCGAAAGAGTAATCGTTGTTTAACAACAGGTTTTTTCATAATTTTGGTTTGTTTAATTAATACTATTTACTGGGTATTGAGGAACAACACAAACTGCACTTTACAGAGTGCAATTTGATTTCATTTAAGCGTCGAGAATGTTACAGCATTTTCGGCGCTTTTTTTATATCATTTTTACATAAGCATTAGCTATTATTCACATCCGTTGGATGTAATGATGATTTGATTTCCATTCATCTCATAACTTGTATTGTTACCAAGACTTTTACAAATAATTTTGAGTTTCTCTGGTAGTGGTTGGTCACTTAACGAAGTCGTAAGGTGGCAATCTTTAAGTTTTGAATGGGGATAATCAATCTTTACCAAATACGCTTGTTCAATGGTCTTGAGTATCTGTGTAACTGGAATATCAGTAAACTCGAAGCTTAGCTGTTCAATATTACCTACTGAGTGGGCTAAAGACTCATCTAGTGTAATATCAGTAATTTTATTAAAAGTAAATCCTTGTCGCACAAAACGTAAGGCTTGATTAGGTAATAAAACAACTTCTTTCTTTTTTGAATTTGTAAGTAATTCATTTGACTTAACAGTAACTTTTCCTGTTCGAACAAGCACCTCAACATTAGGCTGATCAGAATATGCCTTAATCCTAAAACTTGTTCCCACTACTCTGGTAACTATCTCATTGGCGAAGACAAAAAATGGTTTATTGGGATTCTTACTAATTTCAAAAAAAGCTTCGCCAGATAGATAAACTTTTCTCTCGTTCCCTATAAATATTTTAGGGTAACTTAGCTTACTGTTTGGCTTTAACAAAACAGAACTACCATCAGATAAAGTTATAATTTGTGATTTATTAGAGTGATTGGTTTGCTCTACAAGACCTTCGTAGTTTTCACTTACAAGTTCTTTATAAGTAACAATTGTATTGTCAGAATTTATATTATTCTTATATAACCAACTAATTGCAAGCCCTAAAACTAAAGCTGCAGCAACTCCGCGAAGCCAATAATTACTCCAAAGTTTGAATACAGAGAAATTTATTCCTTTTTGAGTAATTTCTTTTCTTTCAATCTTGTTCCAAGTAGCCTCTAATGCTAATTGAATATCCGTTTGAGACAAAGTACTCTCAGGCACATTCATTGCCAACAACCATAAACGAGCTTCTTCTACTAATTTGGCACGTTTAGGATTCTCAAGAGTCCATTCTTCCCAGCGATCCAAATCTTCTTCAGATTGAACCCATGTTCGGAATGATTTGTCAGCTAAAAAATCTTCTACTTCTTTATAATTGTTACGTTCTTGCATCTTATAATAAGGGTTACAAAAACATAGAGGACAGATTTTATTTTATATACTCACTTATTTATGATTTTTTTTACATTTAATTAAAAAAAACTAAAAAAGGCCTGGTGATAAAAGCAATAAAAGGGAGATATTACCTTTCCATTCTTTACGAAGATTTAATAAAGCACGGTGTAACAAGTTATTAGCCGATTGGTAATTAACATTAAGCATTTCTGCAATTTGCTCCACACTAAGTCCTTCATTATATCTTAAATATAAAGCTTCTTTTTGCCTTGCTGGCAAACTATTTAATAATTTATTAAGATGTGAAACTTTAACTAGAGTTTCTTCGTCAGCGATAAGTTGATGCTCAACAGAGAAATCAAATAAAAATTCAATCGAATCTATAGAAGTTGTCTTGCGAAAAATATGATCACGCTCATGAAGTCGGGCAATTCTCTTACGTACGCTAGATAACAAATAGGCTTTTACAACAACTGAATCATCTAATGTTTCTCTATATACCCAAATATCTGTGAATACATCCTGCACACAATCTTGCACTTTTTCTGCAAAAGCAGAAAGCGAATTTCCATAACGAACTAAATGCGCATAATGCTTTTCAAAAAGTAATGAAAAGGCCTTTTCATCACCAGCCTTCAGATTATTCCAGAGTATAGAATCATCAAGGACATCTACCTTCGTTATTGTTTGGACTTTCATAATTTGGTTTTGGTTAATTAACAATCTTTAATTCAAACATACTGATAGATAGGACAGTTAGAATTATCATTGAAGTTTTTTGGTTTAAAATTTTCATTGCTAACAAATAAAAACCTACATTTTATTTTCTTGATAAATTGAAGTTCTACTGTATTTTCAAATTTATAAGTAGCAATCAATTTAACAAATGATTTTATTTTTATTAACATTTCAATGAATTTCAATCGTGATTGTATTGCGACAATTCTAATAAATACGCTTGTTTACAAAACTTAAAAGCCCTCGCTATCAGGTAACAGTTTAGCAATAGGTTTCTATTTATTAAACAAAACATCTAAAAAAGAAAAAGTTAAATTTAACCTTATATTTAATGTTTTATTAACAAACATAAACAATTATGAATAGAAAAGTAATTTATAATCATAAATTTTTAAAGAAATATAACAATCAAAATGAAAATGCATTTTTTTATAGAAATTTACTTTTTTTGAGCATATAAATTAAAAATTCAATAACTTTAGGTTAACTTATTTTTATAATAATAAAAACACATAGACGATACCGTTTATCAGCTAAGAAGTAAATGATCTAACAATAATTTTTATCCCATAATCCACACCAAAAAACACAATCTTCATACAAACTATAGACATATCATTACGCTAAACAAGAAAAATGATTTAATTTTATGTAGAAATTTTCCTAGAATATGTAACTTTATTGTTTTCTAACAATTTTAAAATTTTAATTATGGCATTTAAATATATAGAGATTGAAAGAGTAGAGAAACTTACAAAAAAAGAATTCATAGAAAACTATTATAAGCCACAAAAACCTGTAGTCATAACTAATCAAATAGAAGATTGGCCTGCCTTTACAAAATGGAATTTTGACTTTTTAAGAGAAGTAGCAGGGGATAAAACGGTTCCTTTATACGACAATCGTAAAACGGATCATACCAAAAAAGTCAATGAGCCCGATTTTACAATGACTATGTCTGAATATGTTGATATACTCGAAAAAGGACCTACTCATTTACGTATATTTCTATATAATTTAATGAAAGATGTGCCTTCTATGAGAGCCGATATGAGATGGCCCAAACTTGGTCTTCGACTAATAAAAAGCTTACCATTGGTCTTTTTTGGAGGTCAAAATGCTAAAGTATTTATGCATTATGATATTGATTTCCCCAACATATTTCATATCCATTTTCAAGGAAAAAAACAATGCGTTCTTGTAGATCCCAAAGAAACAAAATACATGTATCGCCTTCCCTATTCCTGGATTTGTAATGAAGATATCGATTTTGATAATCCCGATTACGACAAGTTTCCTGCTCTTAAATACGTAAAACCATATATTGCCAATTTGCAACATGGCGAAATGCTCTATATGCCTGAGGGCTGGTGGCATTATATGAAATATACTACTCCGGGATTTTCATTAAGCCTACGTTCCTTATCTGGCAGACCAACTAATGTAATCAAAGCATTACTTAATGTAACAGTCATACGCCATTATGATAACTGGATGCGAAAACGCAAAGGACAAGCTTGGCTAGATTATAAAGACGAAGAATCCATTCGTAGAACAAATGCTTTGTTGGAAAAACAATGATTAATCTTAAAAAAAGTCTGCCACGATTTACACGATTTTTTTACCATTAAGAGATTAAGAAAAATTAAGTCTTGTTCTTTTCTTAATGAAACTTTATTTCTTAATGATTCAATTTTTATTTTGCAGAAGCTTTAAAACGTTACACTCTTTGCGTATCCTGGTAGCTATCGGAACTGTGCACTTTGAGGTTAATTTTTCTCTTCACAGATTTAAAAGATTAAAAGGTTTAGGCTTTGCTGTTATTTTTCGCTAAAAATTTCCACAAAATTGTCATCCCGACGCAGGAAGGGGCTCCGCAAGTAGCTCGACAAAGATTGTGTGAGTTTAATGCGATTCTTCGACTCCGCTCAGAATGACAAAATTGAAGAAAAACTTGGGTTATTTTCTACAACAAATTACACTAATAAGCGCAATTTTTTTTGCCATTAAGAAATCAATAAAAATTAAACCTTGTTCTTAGTGAAACTTTATTTCTTAATGGTTCAATTTTCATTTTGTAGAAGCTTTAAAACGTTACACTTTTTGCGTATCCCGGTAGCTATCGGAACTGTGCACTTTGCGGTTAATTTTTTCTTCACAGACTAAAAAATTATAACTTCCTGTCTACAATCCTAAAAGTAAGATTAATTCTTGGTAAAATATCTTTTGTGCTTTTAGGAACCTGATGTTGCCAAAAACTTTGTGTTGTTCCTCCCATTAATAAATAAGACCCGTGATATAACGGAATTTCTAATTGTGGAATTTCTTTTTTAAATTTATGTCTTAACTTAAACATTCGAGTCTCTCCAAAACTTACAGAAGCAATAATAGCATCTTTTCCAAAATTTTGCTCTCGGTCACTATGCCAGTTTACTCCATCTTTTCCGTTTCGATACAAATTGAGCAACACACTATTGAATTTAACTCCTGTCTCTGTCTCTACTCGTTCTTTTATCTGCAATAATTCGGGCGTCCAATCTGGAGAATCTAGTGCAACACCAATATTACTTTTGTCTTCATACCAAGAAATCATACGTGGAACTTTAAGCGTTTTATCATACATTTCCATTTCATATTCACGCCATGCAGTATTGTTTAGCAACACATTATAATAATGATCAGCTTCCTCTTTAGTAAAAAGAGAATCAGACAATATCAATTCTGTATCCGGGAGGTCAAAAACCTTTTTTTCTCTATTACCACTTGTAAAAATTTCGGTATCATTAAAAAGTAACATGCTAATTGAATTAAGTGAAATGAACCAGTAATTGGTATCTATTTTATATTTAAAACAAAATTAGTATATATCGTCACAAATTTAATATATTTACTGTGATAAATTATCCCATTAACATATGTCGTTATTTTCTGAAAATATTAAGCACCTTAGAGCCCGAAAAGAGATTTCACAACGTGAAGTAGCCGAAGGTTTACATATATCTCGTGATCGTTATGCCAAATACGAAGATGGAAAGAACTCTCCTCCACCAGAAATATTAGTAGCTATATCACGCTTTTTTCATATTAGCATAGATATTTTACTTTCTGTAGAAATGAAAAAAATTCCTCTAGGTGAGTTGCTAAAATTGGGCGATAACCGAATATTACTACCAATTACGGTAGATAGAAATGGTGACAATTTAATCGAAATTATTCCACATAAAGCAAAAGCAGGCTATCTTTCTGGCTATGCTGATCCTGAGTTTATCGAAAACTTACAACACATCTCACTCCCGTTCTTAGGTCACGGAAAACACAGAGCATTTCCTGTAGAAGGCGATTCGATGCCTCCTCACGAAAACGGCTCTTTTATTGTTGGCAGGTATGTAGAGAATTTAGGCGAAGTTCTAGATGGCAAAACCTACATTCTTATTACAAAAACTGATGGTATCGTGTATAAGCGTCTCAACAAAAATGGGAAAAATGATTTAATGGCACATTCTGATAATACATTCTATCCTCCTTATCTTGTAAAGGCTTCAAATATTCTCGAAATCTGGGAATATGTATGTAATATTGGTAGAAATGATAAAGAACAAAAAACATCCGAAATAGATACTATTAAAACCATGTTCTTAGAATTAAAAAACGAAATTAAAACGCTTAAAGACAAATAGTTTTAATATTTATAATCACTTATTCTTGCTGTCATTTTCTTTATTATCAAAACGCTCCAAGTACCTGCTACAAAAGGAAAAGTAAGTGGAGTCATTTGATAAACGCTCATAATAAAACTGACAACTAATGAGAGAATAATTGCAATTATTACCCAAATTCCATCTTTTATTTTATCTCCCGAAAAAACTATAGCACATAATACTGCATTATAACTAAGCAATCCAGTCATAACTAATTCTATCGGAGCATCATATAATCTAGACATAAAACCAGCAATTACAGCTCCAAAAAAACCATAAAGTGCCTGCAATGGAGAATTAACAAATACGCCAATAAAAAATAGCAGCCCAGCTAGCGTACTTCCTTGAAATATAACCTGACCATACCCACGAAATCCAAAGGCAAAATCCTGATTAATTTCTGCTGGAATATCCAAAAACGCAGATGGTCCAACTGAGAAAACATCCTTTAGCAAATACATTATTCCCCATGTAACCAGAATAAATGGGAATGTAAATACTGGAATCTTTTTATCACTAAACCAATGTTGTATAACTGTAGCTAATACTGCTCCAATTACAACAGCTATCCAAACAATTAATGTTGCTTCAAAATAAAAAGTAAGTGCTACACCTACCAAAGTAGCACTGAAGCCGTAAATTCCATTTGTAATTTGATCTTTATCATATTGTAATAAATATGCTGTGATTGTACCAACAGAAACTGCTAATAAGGCTCCTACTCCCATAGTGATAGATCCATAAAATATTCCTATCAAAAAAAACAAACCTGTGTAAGCAGATTGTTGTAGCATAATTTGACCTACTCCTTTTAGTAAAATTACTAGCCAAGAAAAATGTTTTTCGATTCTATCTAATCGCACCATATTCTAAATTTATTTCTCAAATATTTTATTGCACTTTTTTCTTTAGCTTTGGATATAACACATCTCCAAACTCCTCAATATCTATAGGTTTACTTAGGAAATCTGTTACATAGCGATTATTTTTAATCCGCTTTATTTCTTCCTTCACTAATGAAGACGAAAGAACAAATATTTGAGTTTCATGCCTTAAATCATCTGAAAGTTTATCATACTCTATAAGAAATTCAAATCCAGTCATTATTGGCATTTGTATATCAAGAAGAATAACTAGAGATTGAGTAAAACTCTTTCGGTTATCTATAATCCATTCGATTCCCTCTTTACCATTATTAACAGCATTTACATGTGTTACTTCAAGTACCTTTTTAAGCAGTTGTTTTATAACCAGCTTATCGATATCGCTATCTTCTATCAGCAAAAATACATATTTAGATTCCATGGTGTCGATACTATTTTTGGGGAATATGGTATTAACATTTATTTTAATCTCTTAAATATTTAAATCATATGCTTTATTATAATCTAGGTATTGTTACTACAAACTTACTTCCAACAGTAAACTCAGATTCTACTTCAATACTTCCATTAAGGCTCTTCACAGCTTCTTTCAATATATAAAGACCTAATCCCGAACCTTTATTACTATCAATAACATAGAACATTTCGAATATATGCTCCTTAAATTCTGGTTTAATTCCAATTCCATTATCAATTACTTCGATTTTATAAAAA
Source organism: Flavobacterium sp. EDS (assembly GCF_020991525.1). Classification (NCBI taxonomy): domain Bacteria; kingdom Pseudomonadati; phylum Bacteroidota; class Flavobacteriia; order Flavobacteriales; family Flavobacteriaceae; genus Flavobacterium; species Flavobacterium sp. EDS. The sequence continues at coordinate 4,141 of NZ_JAJMOZ010000018.1, read as the reverse complement.
TTCCCTTCGATGTAAGTCTTAATAAAAATACGCATTTCTTGTTTGTTTTCATCAGCATATTTTATAGCATTAGAGAGTAAGTTATTTATAATAATTTTTAATCTAAGACTATCACTTTTAATTACATCAACCAAAATTTCAATATCTACTACAATGCGATCTGCATTTTTTATATGTGTATGTTGTATTATCGCTCCTTCAAACAAACTTATTAAGCTTATCGATTCTAAAACGACTCCTTTTCTTTTATTTTTAGAATAATCTATAATATCACTTATAAATTGATCTTGTTTAATTAAGCTTAATTTCATCAAATTGAGATATTCTCTTATTTGATCTAAATCGTCTTCCATTTGTGCAATCTCTATCAGCCCTTTGAGAGAAGTAATTGGAGATCTTAAGTCATGTGAAGCGCTATAAACAAATCTATCTAGTTCTTTATTTGCAAGAATTAAATTTTCATTCTTCGCTTCTACTTCTTTTTTTGATATTATAATCTTTTTTACCATTATCGAATAATAGATACAAACGCTACTAACAATTATTAAAATAAAAATAATATTCGTAAATATCAATTGATCTTTAATTGCACGTGTTCCTTCTCCTAACGTATCCGAAAATTTGCGTTCATTTATTGTTAATTTTTCACTTATTACACTAATTAAATTAAGAGTTTTTTTTTGATACTCCTCATTTAAACTAGCCGCTTTTATTTTCTCATCAATACTTTTCCCAATCTCAGCTAATTGATTAACTAAATTATCTGCCTGTTCCCACTCATTAATGGCTTTCGCTAAAAAAGAAACAGATTTAAAGTTTCTAAATAGCCAAATCATATCGTCTAAATCCTTTTCATGATTGCGACCATCTCTTAATGCTTTTTTAATACTATCGACATCTCCATTACTTAAGAGTAAAATTCGGGCAATCCCATCACCTTGAGGTACTTTTAATTCTTCCTGATATAATTTCCACTGTTCTTCATCTTCTGTGTACAAATATGTTATAAGATGTCTTACTGCATCTTTCTGTCCTTTTGAATAGTGTGATTCTCCATTTACATACGCTCTGTTTGCAGATAAAATCTTAATTGTATAAAAATTAATAAAAATTAATAATGCACATGAAAAAAATACTATTAGTAAAAGAATATAGACATTTGGAAGTTTAAGGTTTTCTATAATTTTAGTTTTCGGCATATTATAAATAATGATTATGGGGCATATTTATATCAAGTATTTTTAAATTGATTTAAATTTAAGCATTTATTAGATAATTCTAACAAAAAAACAAAATCTTATGCAATATTTTAACAAGTTTAACTTTATTTATAATGCATAATTAGCTTTTAAATCAGAAAAATTAAACACTGTAAATCAGTACTTCAAGCAAATTTTATTTTAAAAATTAACATTTTATTATTATTCTACTTAACCTATAGATTTTATTATATCAAATTCTGAGTTACCTTTGCACAATAATTTAAAAGACTAAAGTAAAAAAGCACATTTAGTTGGCTTTAATTCTTCAAAAATTAAATGTTCACTTTATCTTATTAATGATTACAAATAGTTAGATATGATAGAATTAAAAAATATAACCAAGAAGTTTTACAAGACTGGAAGGGAAATTACAGCCCTTAATAATGTCTCCCTTCATGTACCAGAAGGGAAAATTTTTGGTGTAATTGGTACTTCAGGAGCAGGAAAGAGTACACTTATACGCTGTATTAACTTATTAGAAAAACCAACATCTGGTGATGTAATCATTGGCGGAAAGTCGTTATTATATCGTTCAAATTCTGAATTAGCACAAGAAAGAAGACAAATCGGAATGATTTTTCAACATTTTAATTTACTTTCGTCCAGAACTGTTTTTGGTAATGTGGCTTTTCCATTAGAACTAGCTGGAGTTTCTAAAGACGAAATAAAAAACAGAGTTAAAGAATTACTAGAGCTTGTAGGTCTTGAAGAAAAAATAAATGATTACCCTGCTAGTCTTTCTGGCGGTCAAAAACAACGTGTTGCTATTGCAAGAACTTTGGCTAATAATCCTAAAGTATTACTGTGTGATGAAGCGACAAGTGCTTTGGATCCAGGAACTACAAGGTCTATTCTAAATTTACTAAAAGACATAAACAAACGATTAAATATTACCATATTACTTATCACCCATCAAATGGAAGTTGTAAAAGCCATTTGTGATGAAGTTGCCGTAATTAGCAATGGTGAATTAATAGAACAAGGAACTATTGGGGAGATATTTGCCAATCCAAAACATCCTTTAACAAGCGAATTTATTGCTTCTTCGTTACATATCGAAATTCCTGAAATATATCAAGAACGCCTCTCTATAGTTTACAAAGATGGACTAAATCCATTATTGCGATTAGAGTTAAATGGCAAGTCGGTAAATGAGCCTATCCTTACCCAAGCAGCAAGAAAATTTAATGTTAATGCTAATATTATAACTGCACAAACCGCATTTGCTGGCGATGCTAATTTTGGAATCCTTATTGTAGAACTTTCTGGTGATGAAAGTGAGCAAAATCAAGCAATCAACTTTTTTAAAGAAAAACATATTAAAACTGAAATATTAGGCTATGTCTGAATCTATTATACTATTATTATTAAAAGGTACATTAGAAACTATTATAATGACCTTACTTTCTGGATTCTTCGGTTTCTTATTGGGACTTCCAGCAGGTATTTTTCTATTCCTAACCCGCAAGGGACAAATTATGGAGCATGTTGTATTTAACCGAATTTTATCGGTTGTAGTAAACATTTTCAGATCTATTCCTTTCATTATTTTAATTGTTTGGATGATTCCTTTTACAAGAGCATTAGTAGGAACTTCTATTGGAGTTAGTGCTGCATTAGTTCCTCTTAGTATAGGAGCTGCTCCATTTATTGCACGCTTGGTTGAGAATAGTCTTTTAGGATTGCCTTCAGGATTAATAGAGGCTGCAAGAGCACTCGGAGCAACACCTTTTCAGATTGTTTATAAGGTTTTATTACCAGAAGCACTTCCTTCTATCATCAATGCCGCATCAATTACACTAATCACACTTGTAGGTTATTCAGCAATGGGTGGTGCTGTAGGTGCTGGTGGTTTAGGACAAATTGGATACCAATACGGATATATTGGTTATGACGCTACAATCATGAATATAGTATTGATTCTTCTTGTTGCGCTAGTATTTATTATACAATTTATTGGAGATGCACTCTCAAAACGTTTTGATCACAGATAAAAAAAAAAAAATTTTAAAACCATGAATACAAAAAATAAATTTTCAATACTTACAGGAATACTACTACTTACATTAGTATTTGCTAACTGCGGAAAAGACAAAAAAAACGACCCTAACCATATTAAAGTTGGTGTTGCTGCCGGACCTGAATTTGTAGTTGCACAAGCTGCTCAAAAAGTTGCTAAAGAAAAATACGGCCTTGATGTAGAGTTAATAACCTTTAATGATTATGTAGTTCCTAACGAAGCATTAAACCAAGGAGATATCGATGCAAATGCATTCCAACACAAACCATATCTTGACGAGCAATCTAAACAGAGAGGATACAAACTGGCAATTATCGGGAAAACCTTTGTTTATCCTATAGCTGGTTATTCTAAAAAAATAAAATCACTTAGCGAGTTACAACCAGAAAGCACTATTATTATTCCTAATGATCCAACCAATGGTGGCCGTTCGTTATTATTATTACAAAAAAACGGACTTATAAAACTTAAAGATGGTGTTGGACTTTTGCCAAAAGTAACTGATATAGCCGAAAATCCAAAAAACCTAAAAATTCTGGAATTAGAAGCACCACAAATAGCAAGAGCATTAGATGATGCAAATGTAACCATTGCCATTATTAATAATACATTCTCATCACAAGCAGGTCTTGTACCATCTAGAGACGCCTTGTTTGTAGAAGATAAAGATTCTCCTTACGTAAACTTAATTGTTTCTAGAGAAGATAATAAAAACGAAGAAAAGGTTCAAAAATTCCTTAAAGCATTCCAATCTGAAGAAGTAGCAAAAGCTGCTGAAAAAGAATTTAAAGGAGGCGCTGTTAAGGGCTGGTAGTTTTTAGCATTCAGTTGTAGTTATAAAAAAAGAGTTTTGCAATGC
>NZ_JAJMOZ010000017.1:0-74988 GCF_020991525.1 Flavobacterium sp. EDS | reverse complement strand
GCTGATTGCAGATCCAGAGCATCACTTGCTACTCCATTCACTGTAGTAGTCAATTTTGAACCATCTAATGAGGTTGTATTTGAGTTTACTGCCAATGCAGTTCGCTCTGTACCATTTACTGTTGAAGTAATCGTGTTGCCCGAACTGCTTAGCACGTTTGTGTTTACTATCGCTGTTGCTAAATCAACTGGATCTCCTGTTACTCCATTTACTGTAGTAGTTAGGTTTGAACCATTTAATGTGTTACTTACACTCGTTGCATCTCCCACTAATTCCTTTAACTTAAACTCTTTTGCAGGTCCGCTTTCCGCTTTATAAGTCAAGGTATGTGTATTCTTATCGTAATCTAAACTTGTTAGAGTTTCATTAGCTCTAACTATATCTTGAATATTGATTACTAATGGATTACCATTTTGATCTATATAAGTAAATATATTTGTATTTGGATTAAAAATAACAGTCCCCTCAGATGATGTAATTTCATCAGAAATAACAATTCTGTTCCATTTACCATTAAACCAATAGTAATAACCAGGTGTAACGTTGAATGGAGCAGTACCTGCCACTTTCTGATTAAAAACTAAAAGGCTTTGAGGCAATGAACCATTGGTTTTCACAAAAGATCTAATACTGGTTGTGTTTTCAAGATCTACTCTAGGAATTAAGATCCCTTTATCTGAGGCCATCACATCTAACTGTGATGAACTATTGGGTAAAGGGGTGCCTATACCTACCTGCCCATAAGCAGTAAATCCTCCCAAAATAAGAAGTAAGGAGAGTAATTGATTTTTCATAAATGCTCTTTAAAATTAATAAAAACTAAATACAATTTGTTAGATAATTTGTGAATGTATCACATGGAACCGTTAAAAAATTAAGCACATATTATTTAATAATACACTATCAAAATTTAGATAGGTATTACACACTAACCATAATAATGCTCCATATTGTTATAAAATGTGACTACATTTTATCGATATTTTACAATCCAATTTTGCTACCCAAAAGGCATATCAATAATATGTCTAAAACTGAAATTATCTTATTCAGAATTAAACAAGAGATAACTAATTAAACTTAGTAGGAAACAATGGAACTTGTATGATAGATGGTTACCTACGATACTTTAAGTATATAACTCATCTATAAACAAGAATAAATAAAACTTATAAGACTGGGGCGTCAGTTTTAAAAATGATCATGTTGATTCAATATTTTATAGTTTATCTTTACAAATACGTTTTTAATACAAACTAGATTATGCAAAGTAGAGGCTAAAAAAACTTAAAATAAAGAAAAACGCTACACACATCTACTCAACCTGAAAAAAAACAACAAAACGCTCATAATCAACAACATAAAAATAAAAACAATTAATATTGAGTGAAATTGAGTAGCTAAAAAAGACTCAACATAAAAATTAAACAATAATCAAATTCAAAGTGTAATACCTAAACAAATAAAAAGGCACAACTTTAAAACAATCATCAAAATAAAATTATCGACACATTAAGAATATCTATTTAAAAAAAGCACTTTTCTTTATTCCACATGCTCCTTATAATTAACAATCTTTGATAAAAAAGACAACTATTATAAATTTGAATGATTAATAAAAAGGACAATAAACTAATTTAGAATACTAGTTCTTGTTTACTATATGGTATCCCGAAAAAAAGATACTGAATAAAAGATTATACTGAATTGTCACTAAAAGAAAGAATAGGTAAAAAAGAGTAATATTTGAGTTTTTTAAAGCTCGTTTAAATCGTCCAAAAAAAAACAATAATTAAAACAGGAAACTAGTTAATATTAAACCTTTTAACAGTTCATTATCTTGTCTAAAACCTTATATTTTCATTATTTTAAAAAATACAAATAAAACTCTTTCTATTCTATTAATTTAAATATTGTCACTTACAAGTTCTTATCACCATAAACACAAAGAGATATAACTTTTTATGCAAAATTTCCTTTTATAATTTCATTTAATGATGCTTTATTATTAATAGCACAGGCTGGAAGCTGTTTTCTAAGAAGATCTAACTCCTTTTCATTGGTACTAATATTTAAGTACTTTAATTTTTTCAACTTACACAAATTATCTATTGTGTTTTTTAACTTCATTGCATTTGTTTCAACTAAATGCAATATACTTATATTGCTTTTTTCTGTAATAAAATCAAGCTCTGGTAAATTTTCATTGCCTGAAATTCTTAGGACATGTAAACCATTTAGTTTTTTTAAAAATTTAAAATCTAAAAAAGCTTTACATTTATCAAACGACAAAGATTTCATACCTTCAATACGTTCAATATTTTCTATGTTAGTCAATCTAGGCGCAAAGCTTATATCTAACGCCTCAAATACAGTACTCTTAGGCAGGACAATTTTGCGTGCTTTTTTTGCCACACATACTTTTACTTTGAGTAATTTTTTATCAAGACGTGAGAAATCCAATATATTACTAGTAGTATCACCAAAAATAGAGAGACCATTATGTATGTCAAAAATTTTATCATACTTAATATTCATGTTATAATCTACTTCAAGTAAACCTAGTCCGTCAGCACTATCAATATATTTTCTTTGCAATAACAATATAAGGGCTCTTACTTCTCTAGAAGACAAATCTTTACTTAATAGAACACTTTCTATTTCTGTAAAACTTTGTATTTCAGGAATATCTTTTAGCCAAGCTCTAGTATTATAAATTCCAGTCCCTAGAGGCGCATTACGCAACGTAGCTCGTAAATATTCATTATCCATTTTTCTGCTTAAATTAAAGTTTATTGTAACTATACCATCATTATGGTTTTATAACTTCAGTATAAAATTTTATACTCCTTAAAAGTGGATATTTAAAATATACCATTGTCATTATTAAAATAAGTAAAGGGAGTTCTAAAAATATTGCTCTAATGTTACAGTCTAATAAGTACAAAAAAAATTATTAGAAAGCATTTAGAAGTAATTAAACAATTGGTCCAAACGAATGTATAAGGGATTAAAAGCAATGCACCACACATAATCAATTATACTAATATTATTACTCATTTTATAGAAAATCCCCATTCTAAACAGATATTTACCAAACCATTATTCAAATTAATAATATCTATTCCGCCAAAAAATTATTTATATAGAAACAAATATTATTGATGGAATGACTGTATGATTAATTACTATTTTATTATGATAATCTATTTGTAAGTAAACTCGATTTTAAGCAGAGACTGCTCCCATAACAGTCTCTATAATTTATCAGCTCATCCCCCAACAATCTGATAAACGCTTAAAAATCGAGTATAATTCATTATATATTTAAAATTGATGTTTAAAAAAGGGGGGAAAGAGCAGCTAATCAAAAGCTCCACCCCCTTTTTTTTGTTAATGCTAAACAACCATTAACAATAATCTCAGGTAATCTAAAATTATTATTACCAATACAACAGAAGTTCATGGTCTGTTATATTCATTATTTTATAGATTAAAAAACATAAAATAGTTTTACTAAACATCTTAACTCTAGCAAATTGAAGCATTTTATTCTTAAAAAAACACTCACTCGGGTACACTTATCTACTCAGTAGACGTAATTAGATATAAACACCTGATAATCAAAAACAAGAGTCATATTTATAACATGGAAAAAGCATAAAATAAACTTATTTCAACAATAGTAAGTAGTGAACGAGTAGGTGTTTGTTTTTCAATAGTAGAAATAAAAACGAACAAGTGTCAATTTTAGAAAAAAGAACAAAAAAAAAGGTATCCCTATCAGTACGATAAGAATACCATTGTATTATTTTTATTTATGATATATAAACCTAACCTTACAAATCTGCTATCCAAATACTAATATCATTTTTCCCAGTAAGATTGGCTTTTTTTCTGATTCTGTAAATCCTAGCTTCAACCGATCTAACTGTAACATTAGTATACAAAGCAATGTCTTTAACAGGAAATCCAAGTTTCAAAAAAGCACAAACAATTAACTCCATTTTTGATAAAGTAGGAGCCTCTTGAAGTATTTTGTTATAAAAATCTGAATGCGTAGCCTCAAATTTTGATAAGAACATGGAATCGTTATTTTTTGCTAATTCTAAAACTTCATCTAAGCTTGTACCATTTAAGAGTATTGCTTTTTCAAGCATCTCTTTTTTCTTTTGTAGTCTCTGCATTTTTTTAGCAATTTTTCTCTTTTCATTTTTCTTCATTTTATACAAACGTATTGCAAAAAAGAGAAAAAGAATTGTAAGCACAGTACTTAAAAAAAGAGTAACAACACCTGTATTTCTAATTTTTTCAACAGTTGAGTATTCCTCCTCAATAAGTTCTTTAACCGTTGCAATTACAGCTTTTTGTTGATTTTTTTGTAAACTATCATTAAGAGAAAAATATTTTTCGAAATAGAACTCTTCCTTATCCTTATTTTTAAGCCTAATATACAACTGCGAAAGATTCAAATAAATATCTCGCTGTAATTCTCTTTTTTTAAGTTTTTTAGCTAAAAAGAGTGCATTTTCATAATATTTTAAAGCTTCATCAAAATTATTTTTTTTAGATTCCAAATTACCTAAGTCTATATAGGCATATAATTTAACTGAATTATAATTTTCTTTTTCTGCCAGTTTAGAAGCATTTATCAAATAAATCCTCGCACTATCATATTGCTTTAATGCAAGATAGCAAGCACCTACATTAGCGCTCGCTAATGACAAATTAATATTCTTAAGTTTGGTGTTTTCTATTTTGTTGAATTGATTATAACCTAATCTGAAATATTTTTTTATAGAATCTATTGTCCCAGTACTTCTGTCATAACCTACTGCAATGTCATTATAAAGCAATCCTTTTTGTTTGAAAGCAACATCAGTATTGCTGATTTTTGGCGTAACATTCAATCCTTTTTTTAATTCCAAAAATCCTTGTTTATAAAGCCCGAGACCTATATAACTAATCCCTTTTAATCGATATGCTTCAGAAAGTAACTCATAATCATTTATTTTAGAAGCAAATTCTTCTGATTTTGTAGCTTGTTCTAGCGACTTATCATACTGATTTATATCGTACAAATTTTTTCCAGCGAGCATTGAGCTTACTGCCATTCCTTTTTTGTAACCAAGAATTTCGGAATATTTATAACTTTTTAAACTGTTATCTATAGCTATGTTAGGGATGCTATCCCCCATTTTTTTTATATTATCGATTATGCTATCAATTTGTTTTTCTGTATACTGTTGACTATAGCCTGTTATTGCTACAAATAGAATTAGTATTTGCAAAAAAAGTTTTTTATTCATATATTATTTATAACATTAAATATTTGCCAACCAATCATATAAGTCCTCTTCGGGAGGAACATTTAATTTTTTTCTGAGTCTATATCTTTTAGATTGTACAGCTCGAATAGTACTTTTTGTGTAAGTAGCAATTTCGTTCGTTGAAAAACCTAATTTTAATAATGCACAAAAACGTAATTCACTTGAAACTATTGTAGGTGTAATTTCAATAATTTTATCTATAAACTCTGGATATATTTCTTTAAATTTTGCAAAAAACAGTGGACTTCTTTCTATTACAAGTTGTTTTAAATCCGTTCCTCCTGCCTTTGGATTTGGATTTTGACTTGTGATTTTTTCTATCAATTCTTTTTTTATTTTCAACTGATTATCAATACTATTACTCTCTTCTTTTACTTTCACAAATCTTTTTCTATATTTTTTAATGTAAACAAAAGTGATAATAATAATTATAAGAAGTAAAGATAATAATGTAATTATTACCTCTACATTAGTTAACATTTTTTCATCTTTCTCTTCTAAATAAATTCTCAGTGAATTATATATTGCTTGCTTATGAATTTTAGAAAGACTATCGTTTAGTGTTACATATTTATCCCTATAATATTTTGTACTATCCTGGTCTTTTAGAATACAGTAAATTCTAGAAAGATTATAATAAAGATCATTAATATAAAAAATTCTTTTATTTTCTTTAGCAATAAGTAGTGCCTCTTGAAAACTGTTTTTAGCATCATCATAATTTCCTCTATAAAAATTTACAGATCCCAAACCTGAAACAGATTCAATGGTTATAAAGTCCAATTTAAGTTTTTTAGCAAGTAGTGCTGCATTTATTAAATAGGGTTCAGCCTTTTCATAGTCCTTTTTTTTAAGATAAAAAGATCCTAAAAAAACATTGGCAAGAGCCATGCATCTATTTTTATGCGGGTTGTCTTCCTCTATATTATCAAAAAAGAAAAAACTTTTTCTATAGTAGTATCCTACAGAATCTTCATCTATTTCATTCTCCTCATGATTCATCGCAATATTTGCATAAATAAAACCTAAGTTCCTATTTCTATCATTTTTATCTTTAATTTTTTCTCCAAATACTATAGATTGCTTTAATATTATAGAAGCAGACTCATAAAATCCTAGCCTAGCGAGGGCTATACCTCGCAATCGTAATGCTTTCGATTTTAAATATGCTGATTCTGAATTTATTGTTATTAGTTTATCTGCTTCTGTAGCATAATACAATGCCAATTTATTGTCTTTACTTCTTGTATAACTCTCACTCAAAAAAAGCTCTGCCTCTATAATCCCTTTTTTATAATCGAGTTCCTTGGCTAAAGAAATAACCTTGATCGCTTCTAATTGAGATTTAAGTGGTGATTCATTTTCTATATTGATGGCATGCTCTAATAAACTATCAATTTTTTTGATAGTATTTTGAGAAATGCCAATACTATATGAACACAATAAAATGAAAAGCAATACTCTCTTCATAAATTTATTTTTTAAAATTAGTTTATAGGAAGACTACAAGCATGACTTTAAAAGCTGACTTACGTCACTCTTAAATCATATCTTCCTTTATTTGTGGGAGAAATGTTAATATTATTTTATTATGTAAACCGAAAATTAAAACCCGTAAAAATATAGTGGATTATTTCTCTGTTTTTATGACAAAATATAATTTTAAAAATTAGAATCTCAAAAATGGGAGGATGAGATAAATCAAAATTATTTCTGCAAATATAATTAATAACATTCCATATTGTTATTATGTTTGTTTTTTTTTAAGAAAAAACGGCCTTTGAAAAAAACACCAGATTCGTTTGTATGAAGTTAATATAGAGACTATCAATGGTAGTTCTCACTTATGAATTCGCAATAAGTTAATTAATTCTTGGTCAGAGTATATAACAAATAATATAAAAGTATATTCACCAAATAGATCATCAAAAAATTTAAAAAGAAAAATAGTGATAAATGAAAAAGTTATAAAAATAAAAAAAGATATCACTTAAATACACACTCATGTGCATAAAAGTAATATCTCTAATTTTAATCGTATAGTAAGCTAAAGTCTTTAAAAAAAATAGAAGCCTTTTTTACTATAAAGCATAAACCTAAAAATCCAACTACAATAATTGTTCTATGATTAAATAAGTACCAATACTAGAATTTGTTGGAGCTCCTGCCACAATCGTTTTTCTATTGTTAGGAGGGCCGAATGCTTTTAAACAAACTGTAACAACCGTTTCTGAAGTATCAAAAACTGCTATTGGATTCGTCACTCCGCCATCTTCAAATGTTTCTGTAGAAGACTCAACACCCCCCCTTGTTGATAGCACCATTTTATTTGAAGGGGTAGCTACAAAGGAACTCGTTATATAAGTAGCTACACCTCCTCCTCACCCCAGTTATTTTAGGAAGCAACAATACACAAGCCTTACTATTATCTAAATGTTTTATTTCCATTGTTGCATTTGGCACTTTGGTATTTATTCCAATTTGTGCATTTATAGTATGGAATGCAACTAACAATAAAAAAACAACTAACTTTTTACACTTAATCTTTTTAATTTAATTTGTGTGCAAGCTATAGCTAACCATTTAAAATAAAATTATCATATGATAACTAATCTCTATAATTCTATCTATTTCAAGAAACAATATTGATATAAAACTTTAGTTCAGCTCTCATTTCAGATTTTATTTTTGATTGATCGAATAATAAGATGCCCTCTATTTTTTCTAACTTTGATCTAATATCTTGATTTAATGTAGAAACTATCAATGGTACTCCTCTCTTGTATATCCGTAATAAATCAATTAATTCTTGGTCTGAGTACACAACAAATAACATAAAAGTATATTCATCTAATACATCATCAAAATTTTTAAAATTCTTGTATACATCGAATGAAAAATGATCTTTAAATTCGTATTTCAAAAATCTCGAAAAATAATTTTGACTATCATATATCAATCCTTTTTTTTTATTTTCCATAACTGTATTTTTTAATTGCTATTACAATTATATGTCTGTTTTAAGTTTTCCTTTCCAAACATCATTTCCTAAACTCTAACTCTTTTTTCTATAAATTACGTATGCAAAAAATTCAATACCTCATATTTAATTTTAGGGTTGTGACTAATTATTTTATTTATCAAATTCTTCTATCTACCTGTGCGTGTATGGTATAACTCATAAGAGTATATACAAAAAGGAAGGGGGAAATTTCATTTATTAAATGATTTCTACATTAAAATTCTTAAGATTGGGGTACTTAAAATATAAGAATTAAAATTGTTTCGGCATATAAGGAATAGCATACGTATATTTATGTTTATCAACCATGACTACAAAATTAATGTAACACAATCAATAACAAGTAACAACATCCTACGCACATCTACTCAAAATAAATGAAAAAGGCTTTTTCATGACCACATTAACACTTCGATTGAGAATAGTTTGACAAACATATTGCTGTTTAGACAACAAGAGCCTACAACAACCTAATAATATCTACTCGCTCTACTAATACACACGAATTATAAACTGATTACTACTTTTTGTTTATGAATAAACAAAACACTTTGAAAAAATCATTAGCCTTAAAATCATTTAATCAGGCAACTGAGTTATCATTATATAATTACCATTACTGGTATCATTACCCTCTATTAGTGTCTTTCCAACATAATTTCCTGCTTGTCCACGCCCTAGATAAATAGTCCAATCAGTATCATTACCAATGATTGCTATACTCGAGATGTTAATTCCATGATTAGAAATAGTTCCTCCCATTGCAACTTGATTTTGATGAATACGCCCTCCCTGTCCTGGGAAATCAACAAAATAACTATGTACATTTGTTCCTGACGGTGAATCTGGAGCCAATAAAGACAATGCTAGCTCTATTTTGTACTTACCTGGTTTCAATTTTATTTTACTAGTTGATTCATCAAAGCTCACCTTACTTTTAATAGAACTTGCTAATAATTTAGCTTTCATTACTGATGTTGATCCAATTGAACCTCCTAATATATCCTGATTTGTATTTATTTTAAAAATAGCCGACGGAGCAGGAATTGAAATAGGTAACTTATCTGGATCTACCCAAACAATATCTCCTTGTGCATTAGCTGCCATCGCTAATTTTCCATTCGTTGGTAAAGAGCCATCAGCCCCTTTCTTTATTGTTAATAATTCGGTATCTGTCTTTTTAGCGTTTGTAATATTGTTATTTGCTAAATTAAGTACTTGATTTGCTGTATGATTCCCTAAGTTATCTACTGATGATTTTACCCATTCACTTCCTGTGTGATAATATACGCCAGGAGTCACATTATTGGGCGCAACGCCAGCTGTAGCGGTATTATATACTGTCATCCCGGCCGTTACTGCACTTAGTGGTGCAGCGACATTGGTTGCAGTAAGAGCAACTCTTGGTAACAATAACCCTTTATTGGTGCTTGTTATATCTAATGCCGCACTCTCATGAGGTGCATTAGTTCCTAGTCCTACATTTCCTCTATCATCTACATTAATACGTCTGTTACCTGATCCATCGGCTATGATAATGTTATTAGAGAGTGAAGTTGGCATATACTTTATACGTGAGCCAATTATCGTATTATTTTTACCGTCTGTAAATCCTTGTGTAACAAGGTTATCATAAGAACCTATTATAATATTAAATCCGTCTGAATTATCGGTACTATTAAAATGGCCTCCACTGCTACTTCCAATAGCAATATTATAATTCCCAGTTGTATTGTATTGGAGCGCACCTGTTCCCACAGCAACATTATGATTCCCTTTTATAAGGTCTTTCATCGAATGCATTCCTGTAGCCACATTGTGCGTACCTTCAGAAAAATTCTTGAGAGCTTCATTCCCCATAGCCGTATTATACCCTCCAACTGTATTGTTTTCCATTGCTAAATATCCAAAAGCACTATTCCCTTTACCTTCTGTATTCTTTTGCAATGCTTGAGAACCTATAGCAGTATTATAATCTCCATTTATATTCTTTTCCATTGCTAAATATCCAAAAGCACTATTATAATTATTATTTATATGGTTTTGCAATGCCCCGAAGCCTGTAGCGGTATTAAAATTACCTGAAGTGTTTTTTTCAAGAGCCTTATTACCTATAGCTGTATTAAAAACATTTGAATAATCATTAGGAGAAGGGTTAATTAACGAACTCTGCCCAAAAGAAGTGTTTGTAGCTCCTAGCCTACCTGCTTGGGCATTATATCTCTTAAAAATTAAATCGTTATTATCTGTAGTTCCTATGAAATTAGTACCTGGAACTGTACCAGTATTGCCCGTTAAACTCCATCCTGAAAAAGAATCCATTACTCTTACCCATTGAGATCCGTTATGATAATACTGTCCAGGAGTTACGTTGTTTGGAGCTATTCCTGCAGTAGCGGTATTATAAACTATCATTCCTGCTGTCACTGCACTTAAAGGTGCTGTAGCTGTAGCCGATGTAAGGGCAACTCTGGGTAAAAGCACTCCTTTATTAGTACTGTTAATATCTAAAGCTGCTGCCTGATGCGGAGAATTGGTCCCTAATCCAACATTACCAAGTTCATTTACATTAATACGTCTGTTACCTTCGCCATCGGCTATGATAATGTTATTAGAAAATGAAGTGTTTGGAAGATACTTTATTCGTGAACCTAATATCGTATTATTTTTACCACCACTAAAGCCTTGGATTAAATGATTATCATAAGACCCAATTATTGTATTAAATCCATCTGAGTTGTCTCCATTCATAAAGGTATAACCGGCACCACTACCAATAGCAATATTATAGTTTCCAGTTGTAATCTGACCAAGTGTCGACGTTCCCAAAGCTACATTATGAATCCCTTTCGTAAGTCTGGCTACTGACGACATTCCTATTCCTATATTATAGCCCCCATCGGCTAAATCTTTAAGAGCCTCAGCTCCAAAAGCGGTGTTACCAGCTCCATTTGTGTTCTTTTGCAACGTGCCGAAACCGACAGCTGTATTATAAGTACCTGTATTCAATTCAAGAGCTTTACTTCCTATAGCAGTGTTATTAATACCTGAAGTATTCATTAGTGAACTTTTCCCGAAAGAAGTATTCGAATCTCCTAACCTACCGGCTTGCAAATTACTTCTTTTAAAAATTAAATCTTTATTATCTGTTGTACCTATAAAATTAGTACCCGGAATCGTTGCCTCATTTCCAGTTAAACTCCAGCCTAAATTACCACTATCCAATAACCGTATCCATCTTAACGTTGATACACTCCAGAAATAATACCCCGGAGTCACATCACTAGTAGTTGCTGTATTGTAAACTGTTAAAGAATTTGCAGCCGAAGGTATTGTTGTAACATCTGTAGTTCCTTTAAGCGCTATTCTTGATAGCAAAATCCCTTTATTAGGAAGTCTAACATCTAGAGCCGATGAAGCATCAGGAGATTTTGTTCCTATTCCTGTTTGAGCGTAGGAATTATATCCGATAAAAGCTAAGAGTAAAATGTACTTTTTCATAAATTTTAAAAAATAAAACTATACCTTAACTAACAAAAGAAATTAGTTAAGGCATTATGATACAATGGGTGATAATTATAATTTTTTATTGGAGAGTAGTAGTATACTTATCATACTGGCGCGCAAACATAACCCTATTCTATCAACAAGTAGCGATAAGTACCTACGCACATCTACTCACATAAGAAAGAATCTTTGATTTATGATTTTATTAACGCGCAGTTAAACAGTAATTTACATAAAACAAAAAAAACTTGCATTAATAAAAAATGAGGAAAGACTTTTTATCATAATATTTTGATCTCTCATCTCTTATTTTCTAACACATCAATTCTTTGTTTCAATTCTTTATTTTCTGCAGACAATTCTTGCATGGCTTTAATCATTGGTGCAATTAAATCGGTATAACGAACCGAGAGCATCTTATCTGCACTATGATCTTCTTGTATAATTCCAGCATCCTTGTAGCTTACCTCCTGAAGGGTTTGCTGTAATTCTTGCGCAATTATCCCCCATTCTTTTGTTTTTAGTTCATTATTTTTACGGACGTATTCTACGGGATGGAGTTTATTTACAAAATCTAAACCTAATGGTATTGTTTTTATATCTTCTTTAAATCGTCTATCAGATGTTGTTGTAAATGGTACTTGACCTGCTATAGATGTAATTGCCGTATTTCCTAATTGTATGGTATTTGATGAACTCACCTGTGCTTCATTACCAATCGCTGTTGTATTTGTTAAATTTTCTCCTGTAGATCCCGAATTATGACCAATTGCAGTATTACCTGATCCAGTAGTATTATTTACAAGCGCACTATATCCGATAGCTACATTATTACTAGCCGTATTATTTTTTAAAGCAAGAGCCCCGTTCGCCACATTATTATTTCCTGTATTATTTAACACTAAGGCCTGAAAACCAGTTGCTGTATTATCGTTACCTCTTGAATTATTTTTTAATGCCTCCGATCCAATAGCAATATTTTCAGCACCATTATAATTAACTGATAAGCTGTTTGCGCCTACAGCAACATTATCATGCCCTAATAGTTCCCCAGATGTATTACCATGAAGACTATTGTATCCAATGGCTGTATTCCAGCGCCCTGCGGAGCTTCCCGAAGGAGTTCCTTTATACGAATTCACTCCAAATGAGGTATTAAAAGTCTGATGTGCTAATAGACCCGCAGGTATATTTCCTCTTTTAAACACTACATCTACATTATCTGTAGTTCCGATAAAATTAGTTCCTGAGCTTGTACCCGAATTCCCAGATGTGTTCCATACATTGTCTGATGATGCCAGAATATTCCATTTAGCGCCATTCCAATAGTAGTAACCTGGAGTTACAGTTGCTATTCCTGTTCCATCTGTAGCTGTGTTATAAACAAGCAAACCAGCCGCTGGATTGGTAATAGTTGTGTTATCTGTCGTTGATTTTAAGGTAATACGCGGAGGAAGAAAGCCTTTATTTGTGGCACTTAATTCTAATACAGCCGAATTGTCTGGTGCTGGAACATTAATTCCAATACTGGCATTTACTCCCGATCTATTTATATTCACTCCATAAATGCTATTCCCAATGTTCAGTTGGTAACTTCCTGCTGTATTGGTCGGTTTGGTATCTGATCCTAAAAAGATATTTTTATTTCCTGAAGTAAGCATAGTTCCCGCATTGCTACCCACTGCTACATTACTATCAGATGTACCTGCAGTAGTACCTTTTAGATAGAGTAATGCTTTCATCCCTAATGCAGTGTTACTGCTACCATAGTTATTATTTTGTAATGCATCATATCCAATAGCTGTGTTCAAATCACCATATGCAGTATTGTAAGCTGCATAACTTCCTATAGCAGTATTTAGACTACCTGTATTTCCACTATACAATGAATTGTGCCCCATACTGGTGTTCATTCTACCTGTTCTGATATTTTGGGAAGAACTGTTACCTACGGCTGTATTAGAATCTCCTGAGATTACGTTGCTTAATGCCAAGCTTCCTATTCCAGTGTTGAATGAAGTACTATTTAAATTTAGTGCATAGTTCCCTAATGCCGTATTATTATTTCCTGAACCATTTCTATTAAGCGCATTCGAGCCAATACCAACATTCCCTTTTCCTGATATTACGTTTTGTAAAGCCTGCTCACCAAATGAAATATTTCCTTGAGCCAGCATCCCTATCTGTACTTTGTTACGTTTAAATATAATGTTGTTATCATCTGTAGTTCCTATAAAATCAGTAGCAGGATTGGTTCCTGAATTCCCTTTTAGCCCCCATCCTCCTGAACTTGAATCCATTAAGCGAATCCATTTTGAAGCAGTTGTATTCCAGTAATAATACCCTGGCATAACATCACCAGCAGTTGCCGTATTATAAACTGTTAAAGAATTTGCTGCTGATGGTATTGTAGTAACATCTGTAGTGCTTGTAAGTGACACACGCGAAAGTAAAACTCCTTTATTAGGCAGTTTAACATCTAAAGCCGATGACTCATCTGGAGTTTTTGTTCCTATTCCTATTTGAGCATATGAACTATAACCAATAAAGGCAAGAACAAAGAGAAAAATATATTTTTTCATGAACTTAAAATTAAAATCAACAATTTACTCTTCAAAAGAGTAAATCACTGGGGGGATAAAACAATTGTAGCTCTAGTTTGAAAAACAGACAGGTTTATACTATCTCATGACTACAGGGTACAAAACTATCACTATCCTTACAATAAGTAATACTATCAGGCTACGCACATCTACTCAGAATAAATAAAAAGCCTTTATTTGTGAACTCGTTAACACTTAAAAGACGGTAGCATGCTTTTTAGATTTTTCTTCTTACTTTTTAAAAACAAAAAAACCTTTGCTCATTTTTCATGATATAAAGGGCTTTTAAAGATAAAGTAACTCTTAGTTTATTTATCACATTAACTTACAATGTACCAGATTATTAAACACCCAATGTCTTTGATTAAACTTTTTTGACCATCTCCTTTCTAATAAAATTCTAATTTTTTTCTAAAACATCTCTAACGGCATTTTCTAGAGAGCCACACTAATTTTGCGCCATGGTTACGAATTACTTGTTTATCAATCAATTCAAACTATTAGGAGTACTATAATCATTAACGCAATTCTCTTATTCCTAAAATAGATAATAATAACGCCAATTAGAATTGGCAAATAGTATTTAGCACATAGAGACATCAAATTATAATTTAAGGTGGTTCTAGAAAATTATATTTTTTTCGCACAGCCTTATGTGATTTTTTTTGAATAAAACATCTTTTAAAGACTATGTGAATTATGGATCTATGTGTTAAATCAATTAAAAAGAAAAGGAGGTTTATTATGATTACAACTTATGAATTCACAACACGTATAGTACTTGCATCACTGCTGGGAGCAGCAATAGGTATTGAACGTCAATGGCGACAAAAAAATGCTGGGCTGCGTACAAATACATTAGTTTCATTAGGATCTACTGCTTTTATACTACTCTCTGTTTCTTTGGGTGATGGTGCAGATCCTAGCAGAGTTGCCGCACAAATTGTCTCAGGAATCGGTTTTCTGGGAGCTGGAGTAATCATGAAAGACGGACTAAGTGTACAGGGATTAAATACAGCAGCAACCATTTGGTGCTCAGCAGCGGTAGGTACACTTGTAGGCATAGGTTTATTTACAGAAGCCATAATCGTAAGTATTGCTGTAATGATTACACATTTACTGCTTCGTCCTGTAGGTTTAAAACTGAACCGTTTGCAATCTATAAAGTCTCTTAATACTCCTACCGATTACCTATTTACTATAAAATGTAAAGCAGAAGTTGAAAACCATCTTCGGGTAATGCTAATGCAGAGTTTAGGAAATGAAGAAGCAATATTATTGAAATCATTAACAAGCGACGATGGTGATAATCCATCAATAGCTCTTATAACAGCCGAAATAAAGGCAATAACCCCACAGGATAGTTTAATGGAAAAAGTAGCAAGCCGACTAACGATTGAAGAAAAAGTAATGAAGGTAAGCTGGGAAATTATGGGAACACAAACTGATTTGTAGGTTATAATCCTTGTTATCCACATTCTTATTTCTCTATCCTAATTTTCAAAGGAATCTCAATTTTTTATCAATACTAATTAAAACCACAAAAAATGAGTGTAAAAGAAAAAATAAAACATCCATTTTATTCTTTAACCAATAGCAATGGAATGAATGAAGGTACTACGACTAAACTGCGTAATGCTTCCAGAAACGATCATAATTTTGTTTATGCAATGTTAGAAAGCTCTGAAATTGGACTTACAAAACTAACCTCTGATGAACGGCTTAAAAAATTTGGTTTAAATGAAGTACAGCACGATAAAGCTCCTTCATGGCTAAGTCAGTTGATTAAAGCATTTATAAACCCATTTATTTTTATACTGCTAGTTATTGCTATAATCTCATTTATTGTTGATATCTGGATGGCTGAACCGGGTGAAAGTGATTATAAGACTGTAATCATGGTAGCCGGAATGGTTATTTTTAGTGCTTTACTACGATTTTTTCAAGAATACAGAAGCAATCAGGCTGCTGAGAAATTGAAAAGTATGGTAAAAACTACCGCTACCGTTTTAAGAAAATTCATTGGCAAAAGAGAAATAGCTATGACAGAGTTAGTTCCCGGAGACATTCTCTTTTTGTCAGCAGGAGATATGATACCAGCAGACTGCCGCATCATGAAATGTAAAGATCTATTTGTGAGTGAATCCATGCTTACTGGTGAAGCACTGCCTGTAGAAAAAAATGCCCTCCCGATACGTGATGCAGATACAAAACAGCCTATAGAGCTCAACAATCTTTGTTTTATGGGAACCAATGTTGTTAGTGGTACTGCCAAGGCAATAGTTGTTGTTACTGGAAATCGCACCTATTTTGGAAGCATTAGCAAAACTATTACAGGAAATAGACCCGAAACCTCTTTTGACATAGGCATAAACAAAGTGAGCTACTTGCTTATTCGTTTTATGCTGGTTATGGTTCCTATCATCTTTTTGATCAATGGCTTTCTAAAAGGAGACTGGATGCAGGCTCTTTTGTTTGCAATAGCTGTAGCAGTAGGTTTAACTCCCGAAATGCTGCCAATGATTGTAACTGCCAATCTTGCTAAGGGTGCAATGAATATGAGTAAGCATAAAGTAATCGTAAAACGATTAAACGCTATCCAAAATATTGGTGCGATGGATATTCTTTGTACCGACAAAACTGGCACGCTGACATTAGATAAAATTGTTTTAGAAAAACATTTAAATGCCCTTGGCGACGAGGATGATGAAGTATTAAAATGGGCTTACCTCAATAGTTTTCATCAAACAGGATTAAAAAACATACTCGACAAAGCCGTTCTGGAACATATTGAACTACATGATTATCTAAAAGTAGAAGAACACTTTATGAAAGTAGATGAAATTCCTTTTGATTTTGAACGCAGACGCATGTCGGTTATTCTTAAAATGCGAAACGGAAACCACCTATTAATATGTAAAGGAGCAGTCGAAGAAATTTTAGACCTCTGTTCACATACCTTCGACCCAGGTGAAAATAAAGAATTACATCTTGAGAATGACAAAATAATACTGATGGATGAGAAAATGCGAGACAAAGTTTTGCAGACCTCAAAAAAAATGAATGAAGAAGGATTAAGAGTTTTATTAGTAGCTATTCGGGAATTTGACGGAAAACACCCGCTTACCTATTCTGTAGATGATGAACAACAACTTACACTAACAGGCTTTATAGGTTTCCTTGATCCAGCAAAACCATCGGCACAACCAAGTATAGCAGCGCTTCAGGAATTAGGAGTAACCGTAAAAGTTGTAACTGGCGATAATGAAATTGTCACTAAAAAAATATGCAATGATGTTGGAATTCCTGTAAAAAACATAGTATTAGGCACCGAGCTGGAATCTATGACAGAAGAAGAACTATCTCTAAAAATAGATGATGTTTCAATTTTTGCGAAACTAAGTCCATTACAAAAAGTAAGAGTTGTAAAAGCATTAAGAGCAAAAGGACATACTGTTGGTTTTATGGGTGATGGTATCAATGATGCAGCTGCACTTAAAGAAGCAGATGTAGGCATAAGTGTAGATACTGCTGTAGATATTGCCAAAGAAAGCGCCGATATAATACTATTAGAAAAAGATTTAATGGTGCTGCGTAAAGGAGTTATTTACGGACGAAGAACTTTCGGAAACATCATTAAATATATAAAAATGACAGCCAGCAGTAACTTCGGAAATATGTTTAGTATGCTAGGCGCAAGTGCCTTCCTACCCTTCTTACCAATGCTTCCTGTACAATTATTAACACAAAATCTATTATACGATATATCACAAACAACCATTCCTTGGGACAAAATGGATGAAGATTTCTTAAAGGAACCAAAAAAATGGGATGCTTCTAGCATACAGCGTTTTATGCTTTTTATTGGTCCAATCAGTTCCATTTTTGACTTTGCAACATTTGCTTTGATGTTCTTCTATTTCAAAGCCAATAGTCCAGAGCTACAATCGTTCTTTCAAACAGGCTGGTTTATAGAAGGTTTACTTTCTCAAACATTAATTATACATATGATACGAACTAAAAAAATTCCATTCATACAAAGTTGGGCTACAGCACCAGTATTGGCATTAACAACAATAATAATGCTTGTAGGTATCGCTATTCCGTTCTCGCCATTAGCACCGATGTTAAAAATGCAACCGCTCCCTTTAAGCTATTTCCCTTGGTTATTTGGAATACTGACTTGCTATTGCTTATTAACACAATATGTTAAGACATGGTTTATTAAAAAATTTAATCAATGGTTATAATATTAAAACAACATGAAACTAAATACTAAAAACAATTACAGATTCGACACACCAAGAATCATTAATCAAAAAAAGCAATACCGAAACCTTTTAGTAACGCTAATTACTGCAACAGCTTTAACAGCTTGCGGTGGTAAAGAAGAAACGACAGATAAACAAAATTATACTTTACAAAATGATACCATTGTAGTTCCTGCGACATCTACAATTAGTCCGAAATTAAAATTAGAAACGGTTATAAATGAGCCGTTTCAATTAGAATTAATAACAGCAGGTACTGTAAAAGCGATTCCTAACTTTTATGCCGAAATTGCTCCTCCATTTTCTGGAAGAGTTACCAAAGTACATTTAAAACTAGGAATGAAAACTCAGGTAGGAACACCACTTTTTGAAATGGTCTCACCAGATTTTATTGATGCACAAAAAAACTTCTTTCAGGCAAAATCAACTTTTCAAATCGCTAAACTTTCTCTAAAACGTCAGCAGGATTTAAAAACTAATGGTGTAGGATCTCAAAAAGATCTGGAAGAAGCAGAAACAAACTTTGAAATCAATGAAAAAGAATACCAAAATGCAATTGCAAGCTTAAAAATATTTGGAGTAAATGTAAACAAGCTTGTTTTTGGTCAACCGCTTATTATCACCTCTCCTGTTGCTGGAGAAGTAATAACAAATGAAGTTGTATTAGGACAATACATCAAAGAAGATGACTCGCCTAAAGCTATAGTAGCCGATTTAAAAAAGGTATGGATTGCCGGGCAGGTTAAAGAAAAAGACGTTCGTTTTATTAAGAAACTAGATGGTGCCGAGATTCAGCTAGCTTCCTATCCTGATAAAAAAATTACTGGAAAAATTTACCATGTCAATGAAATAGTTGATGAGGATACACGAAGCGTACAAGTCTTGATAGAATGCACTAATGAAGACCATACACTAAAACCGGGTATGTATGTAACTGTAAAATTCATAGACACTCCCGAAAATACACTGTTTGTTCCTGCCAAAGCAGTCTTACAATATAACGACAGCAGTTTTGTACTTGTTCAACTAGAAAAAGGAAAATATGTTAGACGTTATGTAGAAACGGGAATTTCCAGCAACGGAAAAATAGCAATACTATCTGGACTAAAAGCAAATGAAATAATCATAAGCGAAGGGGCTTTTTATCTACTTGAAGCGAAGTAAAAACAAAGAGGTTCTGAGTGGCAAAGAGACAAAGGTTTTTCTCAATATTATCATTTCGACGAAGGAGAAATCTTCGTGAGAAACTTCATAATCATTGTCGAGCAACTTGATGAGATTTACTACGTCTGTTTGCTATCGCTCGGGTCTACTTCGTCGAAATGACAGACAAGACGAGACATTAACAATAAAACACTTTCTATCAAATCATTATCATCTTTGGAGCTCGCTTTGAACCTTTGCCCCTTTAAAACTCAGCATCTTTGAACCTTAACAAGAAAAAAAATGAAACAAAATATATTTCAAACAACAATAGCAAAACGCTGGTTAATTCTGACGTTATTTTTACTTCTTTCAGTATTTGGCTATTATTCATGGACAAAGCTTTCGGTAGAAGCCTATCCAGATATTGGCGATGTAACCTCGCAAGTAGTAACACAAGTCTCAGGTTTGGCAGCCGAAGAGATAGAACAACAAATCACTATTCCGATAGAACGCGCTATAAATGGTTTGCCGGGTATGCACGTAATGCGAAGCAAAAGCACCTTTGGATTATCAATGGTAACAATTGTTTTTGATGACGGTGTAGATGATTATTTTGCCCGAGCAAGAATTCAGGAACGCTTAAACGATGTCGAATTACCGTATGGAGCAATTCCTGGTTTAGATCCGCTTACCTCACCTACTGGCGAAATATATCGCTATATCATCGAAAGCAAAAATCATGATTTAAGAGCCTTAAGTGAATTGCAGGAATACACTATTATTCCAAGAATAAAGCAAATTTCTGGAGTAGCCGATGTAACCAATTTTGGAGGTATTACAACACAATATCAAGTTGAATTAGATCCTCGCAAAATAGAACAATATGGTTTATCATTAAGTGAAGTAACCGAAACTATCGAGAAAAACAACGCCAATGTTGGTGGAAGTGTCATCAATCGTGGTGACCAAGCCTATGTGGTACGTGGCATTGGTTTGGTAAAAAATCTAGAAGATATCGGACGTATTGTAGTTAAATCGGTAAACGGATTGCCTATTTATCTAAATGATATTGGAAAATTAAAATATGGCAATCTAGAGCGTAAAGGTGCATTAGGATATTCAGACAAACGAGGAGCAGATTATTCGGATAATATCCAAGGCATAGTGCTTTTGCTAAAAAACGAAAATCCATCAGTAGTTTTAAAAGGAGTAAATGAGGCTGTAGATGATTTAAACAAAAATTACCTGCCAGAAGGAGTTCAGATTCATACTTTTTTAGACAGAACCGATTTAGTAGATACCACACTTACCACCGTATCACACACCTTACTAGAAGGAATGGCACTGGTAATTATAGTATTAATAGTTTTTTTAGGAAGCTGGAGAGGTGCCTTATTAGTAGCTATTACAATCCCTATTTCGCTTTTAATTGCCTTTATTTTAATGAAGCTTACCAATATTCCTGCTAATCTACTTTCGCTGGGAGCAATTGATTTTGGGATTATTGTAGACGGAGCAATTGTAATGATGGAAACCATCCTGAAAAAACGTGAAGATCATGAGGATGTTGAACTAACAGAACAAAGTGTAGCAGAAAGAGCAAAAAGCGTAGCACGTCCTATATTTTTTGCAACATTAATTATCATTATCGCTTACTTGCCATTATTTGCTTTTGAGCGTGTAGAGAAAAAACTATTTACTCCAATGGCTTTTACAGTAGGTTATGCACTATTAGGAGCTTTATCCGTTGCTTTATTGCTTATTCCAGGATTGGCCTATTTTATCTATCGCAAGCCACAAAAAATGTATCATAATAAATGGCTGGATAAACTAACCAATTCGTATCATAACAGCATCCTAAAAATAATGAAGGCTCCTAAAAAGGTAATTGCTCCTTTAGTTGCAGTACTAAGCTTTGCATTTATACTTACAGCAATGGTAGGAAAAGATTTTTTACCACCACTCGACGAAGGTTCAATCTGGCTGCAAGTATCATTACCACCGGGTATTACTTTAGAGAAATCAAAAGAAATGAGCGATACACTGCGTCATCGAACATTAAAACACGATGAAGTAACCTATATGATGGTACAAGCAGGACGTAATGATGATGGAACGGATGCATGGACACCATCACATTATGAATGTAGTATAGGTTTAAAACCCTATAGCCAATGGAAATGGGGAAAAACCAAAGCCGATTTAATTAAAGAACTCGGAGAAGAATATGCCAGTATGCCAGGTTATAACGTAGGGTTTACTCAACCAATGATTGATGGTGTAATGGATAAAATATCAGGAGCTCATAGCGAATTGGTTGTAAAAATTTACGGAAACGATTTTAAAGAAACCAGAAGAATAGCCGAAGACATCATTAAAACACTAGAAAATGTAAAAGGAGCAGTTGACTTAGCCATAGATCAAGAGCCGCCATTACCACAAATACAAGTTATTGCTGACCGTCAAAAAATTGCTCAGTATGGTCTAAACGTAGATGATGTGTCTGAATTAATAGAAGTAGCAATGGGTGGAAAAGCAGTATCTCAACTATTTGTGGAAAATAAAGTCTACGATATCATAACGAGATACAATGAAGAAAGCCGTAATAGTCTGGAAAAAATAGGAAATCTAATGCTGACCAATTCTGAGGGAATTAAAATCCCATTGTCACAAGTATGCGATATCAAACTTAATACAGGAGAAAGCACGATTGCAAGAGAAATGAATAAACGCCATCTTACTGTTAGATTAAACTTAAGAGGTGCCGATTTGGGTTCTTTCCTGGCACAGGCACAATCTAAAATAGAAGAAAAGGTAAAATACGACCACGAAAAATATAAAATAAAATGGGGCGGACAATTTGAAAATCAAGAACGCGCATACAGCCATTTAGCTATTATTGTGCCACTAGCACTATCCTTAATGTTTGTACTTCTATATGGTGCATTCGGAAAATTCCGTCAGGCAGGATTGCTAATGAGTATTGTTCCACTGGCCTTATTTGGAGGAATGTTGGCGCTTAATGTCCGAGGAATGACCCTTAACGTATCATCAGCAGTCGGTTTTATTGCCTTGTTTGGAGTTGCTATACAAAATGGAGTTATTATGATTTCACATATCAATCAGCTTCGTAAAAGAGGAATGGATTTACTTGGTGCAGTAACAAATGGAGCAAAACAACGCTTTAGACCCGTATTAATGACAGCAACAGTTGCCGTACTGGGTTTATTACCAGCTTCATTAGCAACAGGTATCGGCAGCGATGTACAGCGGCCACTGGCAACAGTAATAGTATATGGGCTGCTATTCTCTACAATTCTAACACTATTTGCTTTACCATCACTTTATTATTTGATGGAGAAAAAATTTGGAGAGGAAAACGAAGTACAACAAGATAAAATCGATAATCAATAAAATGATCTATTATGATTAAAAATATAAAATCCAAATGGGTAATCCTTTTGATACTGCTGTCTATTTCAGCAATATCAAATGCTCAGATAGACACCACATTTACACAAGTGAAAATGAATTATACTCATTTTTTATCCTTAGTAAATAAAAACAATTTAGGATATGCAGCTGAGAAATTCAATGTAAATATAGCAGAAGCAGATATAGAAGCTGCAAAAGTATTTCCAGATCCAGAACTTGCTATAGGAGCTAGTGATAATGGTCAACGAAGAATGCAAATGGGATATGGATTTTCGTCAGAAGTAAGCTGGACATTAGAACTTGGCGGCAAGCGAAAAGCTCGAATAAATGTAGCAAAAAGCACAAACGAACTTACAAAGGCATTACTAGAAGATTATTTTCGTAACCTGCGTGCAGAGGCAACTTTAAACTATTTGACCAGCTTAAAGCAAAAGGACATATTCAATGTACAATTAAACTCTTACACTATACTTAAAAACATAGCAGTAGCAGATAGCATTCAGTATAAACTAGGGAATATAGCCGAAATTGATGCGCGCCAGAGTAATTTAGAAGCCAACTCAATGCTCAATGAAGTGTACCAAAGTGAAGCCGATTGGAAAACAGCCTTATTAGAACTAGGAACTATGGTAGGAAGTCAGAAAGCAGATACTTTGTATTCGCCATCAGGAGACTTAGCAAAGTTTGACCGTTTGTTTGATTTAAATGAGCTAATTACCGCAGCCGAAAACAATCGTGCTGATTTGCTCGCAGCATTAAAAAACAAAAACGTATCTCAGGATCTTTTAAAATTAGCCAAAGCAAATAGAGCAATCGACTTAGGATTAGGTTTAGGAGTCGAAAGCGCATCGATAGTGAGTAATGCCGTTGCGCCTACTCCATCATCAAACTCAATTTCGGCAGGCATTACAATACCATTAAAGTTTTCTAATCGAAATAAAGGAGAGCTAAAAGCAGCAGAATTTAGTATGCAACAAGCAGCAATTTTATACAAGCAAACAGAATTACAAATACAAATAGAGGTAAGAAAAGCATACTTTAACTACCTCACAACTCAAAAACAAGTACGCCAATTTAACACAGGCTTACTAGCCGATGCACAAAAGCTTCTTAATGGAAAAGTATATAGCTATAAACGTGGAGAAACTAGTTTACTCGAAGTTTTAAATGCACAACGAACCTATAATGAAACACAACTTAATTATTATGAAACCCTATACAATTATGCTGCTGCACTGGTTGAACTAGAAAAATCAGTAGGTATTTGGGATATTAATTTTTAAAATAATATAGATAAAATGAAAAATACATATACAATCTGCATCATGCTCTTTTTTATATTAAAAATTAGCGCACAACAAGAAAGCCTCACATTTGGCATAAGTGGTGGTACAAACTGGTCAT
Organism: Flavobacterium sp. EDS; assembly: GCF_020991525.1. NCBI lineage: Bacteria > Pseudomonadati > Bacteroidota > Flavobacteriia > Flavobacteriales > Flavobacteriaceae > Flavobacterium > Flavobacterium sp. EDS. Next base: position 50,270 of record NZ_JAJMOZ010000017.1, on the reverse strand, counting down.
CATTAACTGGGAAAGATATTGATAATCTATCTAGTGATGGATCAACCAAAAGAGCAGTTGGACATTCAATTGGAGTTACCCTTGATAATAAACCATCCAATTATTTTGGCTTAAAACACGAACTTTTTTATAGCCGACGAGTTACAACAATCAGAATGGAAGATGAAATAAATCCAGCATTCGATAGCAAATTTAAGCGACAATACATTGATCTGTTTCCTGCAAGCCCTACTTTATATTACAAAGGCTTTGAAGTTTATGTAGGGCCTTATTTAGGGCTCTTATTAAACGCTTCAGTGCAACGGAAAGACGAAAACGGAAGCACATACACCGATAAAACAATTTACGGAACTGGACAAGCTACAGGCGACTATAGCCAGAAAATGGATGCGGGATTTGTAGCAGGATTAAATTATGCACTACCAAATGGTATAAACATAGGTGCAAGATACATTAGAGGTTTAGTACCCATATTAGAAAATTCTGAAAGTAAACACCAATGGAAAATATACAATGAAAGCATTTTTGTAACAATAGGATATAAATTCAACAAAAAGTAAGTTTTCTTAACACATAGAAACATAGTTTTTTTTTAAAACTAAAGACAGGCGTTTCACTTTATTTATAATGCACATAGCGCTATGTGAGAGAAATGCATTTCTCTGTTGAATTCTTTAATCATATTGTGAATCTATGTTTCTATGTGTTTGATAAAAAACAAACTTAAGATTGTATCCTTTTTAATGCATAGAAACCTAATTTTTTAAACTAAAGGCAGGCGTTTCACTTTTTTATAATGCATATAGCACTATGCGAAAGAAATGTATTTCTCTGTTAAATTCTTTAATCATATAGCGAATCTATGTTTCCATGTGTTTAATAAAAAACAAACTAAAATTGTATGCTTTTTAATGCATAGAAACATAGTTTATTCATAAACTAAAACCAACACTAGACTCTTTTAATCAACACATTAAATACTTTTATCTCACTTATTTCTTTAAGATTCCTTTTTCAACGCTTTCATCAATTAACTTTTCGGCATAATTCCAGATACTGCTTGAACCTTCTTTGATCGCTATTTTTTTCTCATAAACTTTATCATACTTCACACCAAATTCACTCCAGGTTCCGCCATTGTTTGACGTATTTTGTAATAACGGTTCCAACCTGTCCATTGCTTTAGCAAATTTTGCTTCATTAGTTTCACCAGCTTCAAATTCTTCCCAAATTTTAATGAACTCCTCCGCCTGCTCTTGAGGCAGTAAACCAAAAATCCTATTAGCAGCCAAACGCTCCTCATCAGTATTAGAGTGACTTTTTTGAGTATCATAAATAAAAGTATCACCAGCATCAATTTCGACAATGTCGTGAATCAACACCATTTTAACTACTTTCAAAACATCAATGGCAGTATCCGAATGTTCAGCCAGAACTATTGCCATTACAGCTAAATGCCAACTGTGTTCAGCATCATTTTCATTTCTATCACTATTAAAGAGTTTCGTTTTTCTTTGAATGTATTTAATTTTATCAATCTCTTTAATAAAATCAATTTGCTTTAATAATTTCTCAGATAACATATTTATGTTTTTATATAATTAAATATTCTTTCAGTAAAACTTCAATATAAAGCGGCATATTAAAATTATAAAAAAAGAAGTAATTTATTTATTTTAATTTCTTTTAACTATCCAACTTTTAAACTCTATTCACACTCACAATGCTTTTTTAAAAAACTGACCTAATCTTCTTAAATCATGTTCTAAGTTGTCATCCCATTGTAATGCAAAATTTAACCGCATACAATTATTAAATTGATCGTGTTGAGTAAACATTCTTCCGGGTGCATAACTTAATTTTTGTTCAATAGCAAGATCATAGAGTTCAGCAGTATCAATTCTTTCGTCTAGCTCCAGCCATAAAAAAAAGCCTCCTTGTGGTTGTGATATTTTTGTATTGGCAGGAAAATGATCTTCAATGGTTCGCTGATATTTTAGGCAATTGGTATGTAAAGTCTGTCTAAGCTTCCTCAAATGCTGATCATAACCTCCAAACTCCATAAAATCAGCTATAACTTCCTGATATAAAGAAGGCATCGATACCGTTTGTAATAGTTTTTGCGATATAATTTTATTTTTAAACTTTCCCGGAGCCACCCACCCTATTCTATAACCTGGGGCTAAAGTTTTAGAAATTCCGCCACACCACATCACAATACCGGCTTCATCATAAATTTTACATGGTTTAGGTCTGGAAGCACCAAAATAAAGATTTCCAAATAAGTCATCTTCTATTAGCGGAACATTATAAAAAGTAAGCATTTCTACCAGCCTTATTTTAGTAGCATCAGGCATTAAACTACCCATCGGATTATTGAAATTACTAACCAGACAAACTGCATTTACCTTGTGTATGATTTTTTTTAAGGCGTCAATATCTACACCAAAAACAGGATCAGTAGGAAGTTCAATTACATATAATCCCATTGACTTTGCTAATTGTAAAATTCCAAAATACACAGGACTCTCTACAGCAATTGTATCACCACTTTTAGTAACAGCTGTTAAACAATTAAATATGGCACTCATTGTTCCGGGAGTCGTTACAAAATCGTCACCCGTTAATTTACCTTCTAATACTAATGCCCATTTTGCAATACTTCTTCTTAAATTTTCATTCCCTTGAGCGGGCTCAATTGCCAAGCCCTTATTACCAAGATCTCGGGTAATTTTAATAACACCTTTGCTTAATTTAGCAATAGGCAACAAACTATCGTCAGGAATCCCTAAAGAAAACTGCCTGCTGTCTTTCCTGTTTAAAGATTCATATATTTTATTAATTAATTCATCGGGATTTTTTTCTTTTGCAGTCAAGTCTGGTTTACTAATAGACGGCAGAGCCAGCTTTCTTTGACTTGATATACTCACATAATAGCCAGATCTCGCTCGTGATTCAATAAGAGATTTACTTTCTAACTCTAAGAAAGTCTGCTTGGCTGTATTAAGGCTAATACCATAAATCTTTTGTACAGATCGCAATGATGGAAGTTTATCCCCAATTCTTAATGTTCCAGAAAGAATTTGTGCCTCGATTATTTTTGCAATTTTATGATATAAAACTTCCTTTCTCATTTATAAAAAATTTCTGTGTCCTGTAAAATTACAGAATACAAATCTGTATCCTAAATTATTGCGCTAAAAATTTTAGAATCTATTAAACGGAATGATTGATCCAGTTTGTCAACCTAAAAATTGAATCTTTTAAGCTTTCATTTACAGGATGCTTCATTTTATCTTTTTGGGTAAAAAGTAATAAATCGGCGGCCATTTCATCAGAAACAACTGTTTTATCAGAAAGCACTCTATAAGTAATCTCATCCGATTCATTAAACAAAATAAAAGAACAAGCTAGTATTTTATCATTGTCAGCCATCATAATATCCAGAGGGAGACCAAAATCTGGTGTTAATGTATTTATCCTAAAACTGTCTTGTTGCGTATATAAGTCTACAATCTTCTTAAGATCTGATACGTAAACTGATCTGTATGTAATATTCATCACTTGCTTTATTTTTATTATCATTTCCAATTTGCTACAAGGCAAATGTAAATTACAACTCTAAAAAGACACAGATACAGAAATGTGTTTTATTAAGGACACAGAAATTTTAATTTATTTTGGGAGTAATTAGTAAAACGAAAAATAATACATGTAATTCTTAGTACAAGAATGTCAGTATTACATAAAATTTATATGGATAAGTAGTACTATTAAAGTTTGATTTTACTACTAAAAACGTATATATTCCCATCTAAAATAATTATTATTTTTGTAAAAAACTTTAATATGATTGAAGATCAAGAAATAACTAGTAAAGCATCTCTTATTACTTATTTTGAAAATATCATTCCACTTAACCAAAAAGAAAAAGCGTTTGTTTCAGAAAAATTTCAATTAAGACTTTACCGAAAAAAACAATATGTGGAGATATAAGTACCCATATGTATTTTGTAGTACACGGATGCCTTCGTATGTATAAAGTAGATAACAAAGGTTGTATTCATATTATTCATTTTGCAGCAGAAAACTTGTGGATGAGCAACATCGGAAGTTTCTATTCTGCAACGCCCTCAGAAATGAACATTGATGCTTTAGAAAACACATTGGTTTTACATATCAGCTATAATGACTTAACAACACTTTATGTTCAGGCTCCAAAATTCAATCGTATCTTCCGTGTATTAATAGAAAATAACTATGTATCACTACAAAAACGCTTGCTTCAAAATATCAGTTCTACAGCAGAAGACCGCTATAATTCATTTCTAGAAGCATACTCCCATTTAGCAAACCGCCTTCCTCAAAACCAGATTGCTGCCTTTTTAGGTATTACTCCAGAGTTTGTTAGTCGCTTACGTAGCCGTTTAAACAAATCAGATACTTAAACTAGATCAATACTATTTCTTGATCTAGTTCATTGGTAAACGCTCCTTCTTACCTGAACTTTGCCTTCTCAAAATTTAAGTAATAAATCTAAAAGACATGAAAAAGTTTAGTGTAACAATTTTACTTTCCACTTTATCTATTATATATAGCTATGCACAAACCATACACTACGATGGCAAAGAATTTGAAGTTTCAAATGTAATTGCTTCGACTACCTTTTTAAATGGTGAAAAAGTTCTAAAAATTGAACGTGATCTAACAAAAATACCATTCGATATAAACCATTTGGAAAAAACTGTTGACGAACCCACATTTCTTAAACTGAAGAATGTAGAATTTGAAAATGGTATAATTGAAATTAAAGTTTTGAGCCAATTACAAGATCCTTTACCTTTTAAGTTTTCAAAAGGTTTTATAGGGCTTGCTTTTAGGATTAATAAAGATAATAGTACCTACCAGTCAATTTATTTAAGACCTAAAGCAGGCAGATCAGAAAACCAATTAGAAAGAAACCATACTGTACAATACTATGCTTACCCAAACTATAAATTTGCTAAACTCAGAAAAGAGGAATACAAAGGTCAATACGAAACGTATGCCGATATTGATTTAAACGAATGGATTACTATAAAAATAGAAGTCAAAGATAAAAAAGCAATACTGTACCTAAACGGACAAAAACATCCTTCGTTTATTGTAAATGAAATGTTAGGAAATTTTGATGGCAGTGGCGTAGGCCTTTGGGTAGATGTTGGTACAATAGGCTATTTTAAAGAACTGAAAATAATTAAGACAAAATAATATGTATCGTTATTAATTTAATTTTTTTATTAGGATACAAGTTGTTGTTTAATAAAAGTAACTTATGATAGCATAATAACACGTATATATGTAATGCAGCAACAGAAAAGGTTTTAGAGTATAGTCTTCACTAATTATATATCATTCTTTAATTCTCTCCCTCTAAAGCTATTACTTGATTTTTTAGAAATTAATTTATAATTTCCAAAAAATCATTGAGGTTCTGTTTGCCAAGGTATTATAATTAAGACCGTTGCTACCATTGGATAGGCCCCAGCTCAAAGCAGTACCATTAGCTCCTGCTATCTTAAAGTAAATCAAATCACCAGCTTGCCCTGATGCTGTTAAATTTATAGAATAAGTATAATAGTTGTAGTATAGATTTACTGGTTTAATTAGGGTTAATTCTGCAATGTCTAATAATGTATCAGCTGGTCTATCTGATGGTGTACTTCCTGTTTGTTTTAATGCGCTAATATAAAAAGGGGCAGCGCCAGATCCTGTAGCTGAACCATATAGTCGAAAAGAAAAGACATAAGCTCCTGTTTCTGGCAATTCTATACTTTGTATTTCGACATTATCATCTTTGCGCCAGCTTAGTCGAGTTCCTCCATATCCACTATTAGCCCCTGCAATTATGTCTGTGGCGCCTTGGGAAATTTTACTGATACTTGTATGCAAAGTATATTGAACTGCTGTTGTAACAATAGATCCTCCAATGTCTATGTTTCCTAAAGTATTATTAAAAAAACGAATTGGAACATTACTTATTCCGACAGGACTAGTTACTTTAGGTTTGCCTGTAACAATATAGGTAAGCTTACCAGTGCCAGTAGCCTGTCCTGCTTGTAATGTAAAATGAAGACCATTGTACTCGTACGATTCTCCTTCGGAATAATACCCTCCATTTCCTCCATTATACCGAACCTCTAAAACACCACTATAATCTACGCCTGCAGTATATGAATTTGGAGTAAGTACCGCACTTTTGTTGATTAATCCTCCCTCTATTTTAGCTTTTATTGTAGTAGCATCTGTAAGCAATCGCCATCTTGAACCATTCCAGAACATAAACCCTTTTATAGGAAAATCAGGGTTTAATCCTGTGTTATAAACCAAAAGCGATGTAGCTGCTTTTCCTCCTGCAATAGAAACCTGATCGGTTTCCCCTTTTAAAGTAACTTTAGGAAGTAAAACTCCTTTATCATTAGCGACTACATCTAATTTTGCAGAGGAATCTGGCATATGAGTCCCAATTCCTGTCTGAGCATTTGATACAAATCCGATAAGGGCTAAAGTTGTTAGACCTATTTTTTTGAGTAATGACATTCGATTTTTAACAGATTCATATGTGTTGATATAATGTGTGATTTTCATTGTTTTCGATTATTTAAAGTTTCACAAATTTTATACTACTAATTACTTCCATTCACTTTTTAGTATTTCTTCCTCAGAGTTATATATTAAAAAAATCATATAGAGTAATTATAAACTAATGATTTGCATTTATTTTACTAGAGTTGCTATCATAGTCTCCCATAACAAATAATAGACAACTCAATTAAAACTAGCATCATTCTCATAAGTAAAATGATGTGCTCACTCAATCTTATTTTAATAATTACATAACACTATAATCCTGTAATTAATAATTAATGTTTTAATTTGAGGGCAAAAATAGCTATACTCTTTTTTAAAAACCTCCGCTTAAAGCCATAAAACATGCACTATAAGCCATAATTCATTTTTGATTAATTTTAAATTATACAGCTAATAGAGCATCTTCAAGTATTTTAAAAACTTACACAATCATCTAGTTGATAAAAATATTTGATAGGGATTTTTGTCAAGAGTATTTGTTTTATTTAAAAAGGTAAATTATGTCTAAGTGATATTGCGTAAAACTGCAAAGTGTGTTTTTTATAAACAGAAAAAAATAACTGCTTTACTATAGCAATTTCAACCAGTCTTACCATCATTGGCGAAGACATTTAAAAGATCAGATAATAAAAGATCCTAGGATGATGTTAGCAAACATTTTTTTATTTAGATATTAACATTAATGCTTCCGCAGCCAAAAATTCCTAAACTCCAATATTTGTCTCACTTTCTGTCTAATGCTATATACATAAAATATGGGCACACACATTTAACAAAAAAACCTCGAAATCATATACCGAGGTTTCCAATAAACAATAACAAAATTGCTTTATATTTTGTGTTTATTTCCAAAATAGTCATTTCTTGTATTTTAAAAATAACGTCTTCTTATAACTTACATCAATAAGCATCTCAATAACTAACTTCAATGTTTAAAATAAAATACGTCCCTTTTATATATAGTATTCTCTTCCATTACAATGTTACCATCAATGACATCTGCTATTACTGCAAGTGTAGGCGTATCGATACCAGTCTGAGAAAAAACAGCAATAAAAGCAAATAGATTTAGACCTGCAAATAATTACTTTAGCATTCTTTTTAGTTATTTTATTTCTACCTTTATTTAGCTAAGTCTTTATGAGTAAAACGATAGACCTGTCCACTGGCAGGTCGTATAGTGATAGTATCGGTAAAATTTATAGAAGCAACAGGATTTTTGCTGCTGTTATTGAGCCACAATTGTTTAGCTTCTGTATTTAGAATGTTTCCGTTAAACATACCAATCGAGGCAGATACGCTAGTTGTGTTGGGTGTTGGCTCCTGATTATAAACATATTCTATTGTATTGCTTCCTTCATACAACTTAACCTGAAAAGAGATTACGGCCGAAGTTGCATTATAGTACCATTTCCAGTTCTTCCATTCGGCAATAAAGATTCTATTGGGCGCCATACCTATAGTTTTGTATGAAAAAGTACCGCCTTCTCCATTCAAATCATCCCATAAAGGAGCCAATAAAGTTAAATTAGTATAGCGGCTCAATGACAATATATAGCTATCATTAAATTGGTCAACAAAAGGATTATTAAACGAGAGCGTTCCATTAGAACTGGCATAAAAATCAGAGTAAAAATCACCTCCAAATTGAAAAGAAAACCCTATGGGCAGCGTACTACTCACTCCCTGATCAGCACTAAGAGCAGGAACAACTGTTCCTCCGTTAAGATAAGTATAGGCAACGCTCCCACTGCTAAACCCATACGGAGTATTCGTATTGATTTGCCTCGTTTCCTGTGCAATGCTCTTTGCATGAAATAGGGTTACAAAAATTGCAAAAAAAACCAATCTTGTTTTATAATTATATAAAAGATATTTCATCAAATAAATGCTTCTATTACTAGTTCTAATTTTTCACTTAATGTAAAACTTGTGTCAGTTTTTAAACAAAAATGACATCGATTCTATATTAAAATTATACTACATTATCTTAAAATAATATTCATAATTTTTGTGGATGCAAAGTATATACTAAATATGTAGAGAATAAAATATAAGGGTACACACATCTACCCAACAGTTTTTTTTATCATGAGGTCTTAAAAAACAGTACCTCTAAAAATATTAATTTAAAATATCGAGTGAATTTGCGTAGACAAGCAGTAATAAGATCAAAATAAGTACGGTTTTAGATTTGTAAGCTATTGTAAAAACAGGTATTTACAGAGATTATTACAAAAAAAAAACTACACCACTACTGAAGATTTAATAAACAATAATAAAATTGATTTAGATCTTTGTTTATTTCCAAAATGACCATTCAGTACCATTATAAACACACATCATTTTTTTATTCGTGTCATAACAAATTGTCCCTGCCATAGGTTTAACAATATTTAAATGTGGTGAACCTGTTTTAGGCAGTATTAAAGCCTTATCAGTTGTTTCTAGTACAAGTACCCCTTTTACTGGGCTACTCAAAGCGCCTATAACTGTTCCTCCAGCTACTTCTGGAATTGCATCTTGCTCTGTTAAATTTACTGCTCCAGTATGTATGGATAAATCAACCCAACCAGTACCATTATAATACATCACTTTTTTCTGAATCGCATTATAAATCAATAATCCCGGAGTTAAAGCATCTCCAGTAGGTATGGTGGTTACCCACGGCAAAACGATTCCTGAAATACCTGTAGCACCAAAATCTACTATTCCTGAGCCTTCTACCTGTTGTTTACCAATTGCCATTTGGGCATTTGCTGCTAATCCTGATCCTAGCATCAGAATTATAAATACTATATTTTTCATTTTTTATACGTTTAATTTATATACTTATTCACCCTATCGTAAATTATTTTCAACACATAGAAACATAGTTTTTTTTAACTGTATAATAGACGTTTTACTTATTTACAAAACGCATAGCTCTTCTATGTGAAAGAAACGTGTTTCTTTTTGCATTCTTTAAATTATAAAATAGAATCTATGTTTCTATGTGTTAGATAAAAACCATTCTCATTTCGATGTAATAATAGACTTCCCATTTGTTTATCAAGCACATCGTTCTACCTGCAATATGAAAGAAATGCATTCCTTTTGGCTGCTTTTAATTATATATAGAATCTATATTACCTTATGTTAAGCAAAAACTTATGTACAAAACTCATTGAACAAAATTATTTTCAACACATAGGGAGATCGTTTTTCTAACTCTATAATAGGCGTTTTACTTATTTACAAAACGCATAGCTCTTCTATGTGACAGAAACGTGTTTCTTTTTGCATTCTTTAATTATTTATATAGAAAATCTATGTTTCTATGTGTTAGATAAAAACAATAACAAAATACAACTCAATAGAATTCAATTAATTATTGTCAACACATGTTTGCTCAATACAATTCCAAATGATACCGTTGTATAGCTTTAAACAATTTTTTGTCGTGTCATAAACCAACATCCCTTCTACTGGAACAACAATCGCTGTTTCTGGTGAAGCAATCTTACTAATCGCAAAGCCGCTTTCTTTAGATTCTAAAATTAAAGCTCCGTTTCTTGGATTCACTGCAGGATGATTTTTTCGATCCAGTGTAGAAATAATTGCTAAAGGAGAACCTGTTTGTGTACCTGCAACAACACCAGGTCTATAACAAATTCCACAGCTAGTATCATGTGTAACAACAGTAGTAGCAACAGGAGAATCACAGTTGTACTTTTCAGAATGATAATAAACTGTATATGTTCCTGCTGTAGTCACGGTTGTAGGATCTGTAACGACTACTCCTTTTGCATCTTTCCAAACTACTACCGTACCGGGAGGTGTTGAAGATGTAATAAGACTGTTTAAATCCAGTAGCATACCTTGGCAAATCCCTCCTTTATTAGCTACAGCTGGCGCCACATTTCCTGCATTACAAGCAAAAACCAGTTTGTTACTGCTAGTAAAACTTCCTGGGATTTTTCCAAAATTCATTGAAATTCCCATACCATTATCGTTATTAGGATCAGGATTTATAGTATTTTTAAAAGTCATTTCAGTTCCTAAATCACTATTTAATAAAGTATAATAAGCCGAAAAATAACCACTCCAAGGCACACCTCCCACGTACTCAAAAGCTTCATAGGAAGGTTCTCTTTTTACTCCAACAACCAGATTAGGAGCTGTTCCAGATGCAAACCCTGGTCCTCTATCATAACCTTCCAAAAAAGTATCCCAGCCATGAGCTAATTTAACTTCTTCGGTATTCCCAACTGGTATAGTTACAGTATAATCTATGTAAAAATCATTCTCTGGAAAATCGTAAATGTATTTTACTGTTAAATGGTATGTCAAATCATTTTTGACAGCAGCGAGTTTAATTTCGTTTACAAAATGTCCCCCAGGAGATTCGATTAAACTTTGCTGTGTACTACTAACAACCTCTAATCTTGTTGTACCTGAAGGCGACAATGTCCCTCCTGTAAAATAAGTGTTCCCTACTGAAAGCACCACACCATGAGTACTTCCTGGAACAGTATATGGTAATGAGGTACCAGACAGGATCTCATTACCAGAGCCATATATCTGACCATTGCCATTTCTTCGGATTTGCATATTTGCAGCGCCTGATAAGGTGATCCGAAGTCCATCATTTGCATTTGTTCCACCCTTTGAGTTTATTATTGTCTGGCCATAATAGTCCATTTTACAACTGTCATCATTGTCTTTACGAATAAAACGATATACCTGTCCAGTTACTGGGCGTATATTGATATTATCGGTAAAATTTACAGAAGCGACAGGATTTGTGCTACTATTATTGAGCCATAATTGTTTAGCTGCCGCATTTAAAATGTTGCCATTAAACATACCGATAGAAGCTGATCCAGGTGTATTGGGTGTTGGTTCCTGTTTGTAAACATATTCTATAGTATTAGTTCCTTCATACAACTTAACCTGAAAGGAAATTACAGCCGAAGACGCATTATAAAACCACTCCCAGTTTTTCCACTCGGCAGTAAATACCCGATTGGGTGCTGTACCTATAGTTTTATATGAAAAAAGACCACTCCGTCCATGTAAATCATCCCATAAAGGAGCCAATAAAGTTAAATCAGCTGGAGTCAATGAACTGACAGCATTAGCTCTACCAATAAAAGGATTATTAAAAGAGAGCGTTCCATTAGAGCTAGCATAAAAATCAGTATACGTCTCACATCCAAATTGAAAAGAAAATCCGATGGGTAATTTACTACTTCCCACATCATCAGCACTAAGACCTGGAACAATAGTTCCACCATCGAGATATTTATAGACACTACTCTCACTGCTAAAAGTATAAGGAATACTTGGATTTACCCGCTTTAACTTCTGTGCTTCTTGCGCCACGCTCTTTATTGGAAATAATGCTACAAACAGCATTAAAAAAATTAATCTTGCTTTGTAATTATATGAAAGATATTTCATCAAATAAATAATTTAATATTAGCAATACTTTTTTATTTAATGAATTAAGACTGGGTGTCAATTAAATAAAAAACTACATCGATTCAACATTTAAATTATGCTACATTATCCTATAAAGAATATTCATAATTTTTGTGAATGCAAAGTATATGCTAAATAAGCAGAGAAAAAAATATCAGGGTACACACATCTACCCACTTATTTTTTTAGAATAATAATCTAAAAATCAAGGTCTTGAAATTATTTATTTTTAATACCGAGTGGATTTGCGTAGCTAAACAGTCATGAAATCAAAAATGGTACAATTTTAAACGTGTAGAATGTTTCAAAAAAAAGCATTTAACAATTCTATCGTCAAAAAAATCCCAGCCACATACCTGAATTTAATTAACGATAGAATTGTTTATGATCTGGTATTTATTTCCAAAATGACCATTCAGTGCCATTATAAACACACATCATTTTTTTATTTTTATCATAACAAATTGTTCCTGCCATAGGCTTAATAATATTTAAATGTGGCGAAGCTACTTTAGGCAGTATTAGAGCCTTATCAGTTGTTTCTAATACAAGTACCCCTTTTACTGGGCTACTCAAAGCGCCTACAACTGTTCCTCCGGCTACTTCTGGAATTGCATCTTGTTCTGTTAAATTTACTGCTCCGGCATGTATAGACAAATCAACCCAAGCAGTACCATTATAATACATCACTTTTTTTTCAATAGCATTATAAATCAAAACTCCTGGAGACAAAGCTTTTCCTGTAGGTATTGTGGTTACCCAAGGTAAAACGATTCCAGCCTCCCATTCATCTCTGAAATCTACTATTCCTGAGCCTTCGACTTGGTGTTTACCAATTGCCATTTGGGCATTTGCTGTTAATCCTACTCCCAGGATCAGGATTATAAATACTATATTTTTCATTTTTTATACGTTTAATTTATATACTTATTTACCCTATCGTAAATTATTTTCAACACACAGCAACATAGCTTTTTTTTAACTGTATAGTAGGCGTTTCACTTATTTACAAAACGCATAGCTCATCTATGTGAAAGAAACGTGTTTCTTTTTGCATTCTTTAATTATAAAATAGAATCTATGTTTCTATGTGTTAGATAAAAACCATTCTCATTTGGATGTAATAATTAAACACATAAAAACATGGTTTTTTACTAATAATAGACTTCCCATTTGTTCATCAAACACATCGTTCTACCTACAATGCGAAAGAAATGTATTCCTTTTGGCTGCCTTTGATTATATTTAGAATCTATACTACTAGTTGTTAAGCAAAAGCTTGACAATTAAAATCTAACAGATTCTATCACAATCAATATTTATAAATTCTATTTACCATACACACCACTATCCCCAATGGCGCTACCATTTTTGTATGTTTTAATTGTTAATAGAACCCATGTTTCTATGTGTTAGGTTAAAATTTAATTAATCACAACATTAGTTTCAGGTTAAGTTTTGATTAAAAGCAAAATTACATATACATCTTTTATTAAGTCTGAAATTAAAGCCATAAAACCAGCACTAGAGGCCTTAATATGTTTTTTTATTTTACAAGTAAACCCAGATTAATATAGACATAATTAATTATTTAATATCTAAAAGCATCACTTTCTTTATCTAAAATTAGACGTTCCAATTAAGTTATAATTCCCATTCAACAACAAATTCTAATTCTAATCATTATCAACACATGTTTGCTCAATACAATTCCAAATGATACCATTATACAACTTTAAACAATTGCTTGTCGTATCATAAACAAGCATCCCTTCTACTGGAACAGCGATTGCTGTTTCTGGTGAAGCAATCTTACCAATGGCAAAGCCTTTTCTTTAGATTCTAAAATTAAAGCTCCATTTCTTGGATTTACGGCAGGATGATTTTTTCGATTCAGCGTAGAAATAATCGCTAAGGAAAAACCTGTTTGTGTACCTTATATATAGTATTATGCAATAGATAAAACCTAGCATAAAATTCATTGAACTAAATCATTTTAACACATAGAAACATAGTTTTTTTAAACTAAATAATAGGCGTTTCACTTATTTACAAAACACATAGCTGTACTATCTGAAAGAAACATTTTTCTCTTAGTATCCTTTAATTATTTATATCGCAAACCTATATTTCTATGTGTTAGATAAAAAACTTCAATTCCAAGACTTCAATTAATCATTATCAACACATGTTTGCTCAATACAATTCCAAATGATACCATTATACAACTTTAAACAATTGCTTGTCGTATCATAAACAAGCATCCCTTCTACCGGAACCGCAATGGCTGTTTCTGGTGAAGCAACTTTATTAATAGCAAAGCCTTTTTCTTTAGACTCTAAAATTAAAGCTCCGTTTCTTGGATTAACTGCAGGATAATTTTTTCGATCCAGCGTAGAAATAACCGCTAAAGGAGAACTTGTTTGTGTACCATTAACAACCCCCGGTTTATAACAAACTCCACAGCTAGTATCCTGTTTAACAACAGTAGTGGCAACAGGAGAATCACAGTCGTATTTTACAGAATGATAATAAGCTGTATAGGTTCCTTCTTTAGTCACCGTTGTAGGATCTGCAACGACTTCGTCTTTTGAATCTTTCCAAACTATAACTGAACCTGGAGGCGTTGGAGATGTAATAAGACTATTTAAATCTAATACCATGCCTTGGCAAATACCTCCCTTATTGGCTAAAGCTGGTGCTACATCTCCCGCTTCACAAGCAAAAACCAGTTTGTTACTACTGGTAAAACTTCCTGGGATCTTCCCAAAATTCATTGAAATCCCTATACCATTATCTGTATTAGGATCAGGATCTATAGTATTTTTAAATGTCGTATCCTCTCCTAAATCAGTATCTAATGAACCGTAATTAGCAGAAAAATAACCACTCCATGGTATACCATCTAAAAACTCAAAAGCTTCAAATGAAGGTTCCCTTTTTACCCCAACTACCAAATTAGGAGCTGTTCCTAACACAAACCCTGGCCCTGCATCAGAACCCTGCAAAAAAGTATCCCAGCCATGAGCCAATTTAACTTCTTCGGTATTGCCTTCGGGTATAGTTACCGTATAATTCATAAAAAAATCATTTTCTGGCAAATTGTAAACATATTTTACTGTTAAATAATAGGTCAAACTATTTTTAACAGCAGCCAGTTTAATTTCATTTACAAAATGACCAGAAGTAGATTCGATACCTCCTTGTTGTGTACTACTTACAACTTCCAATCGCTGATCTTCACCATATGCTGGCGTCAATGATCCTCCTGTAAAATAAGAATTCCCTACAGCAAGCGCTACACCATGAGCACCAGGTCCTGTAACATTATATGGATTCGTAGTACCATATGGTAAGTAGTTATCAGGTTTATGTATTTGACCTTTTCCATTTCTTATAATTTGCATATTTGCAGCACCCGATAGGATAATCTTAAGTCCATCATTTGCATTTGTTCCACCATTTGGGTTTATTATAGTCTGTCCATAATAAACAACTCCATCACAACTAGCATCAGTATCATTACGAGTAAAACGATATACTTGTCCGCTTGCCGGGCGTATATTGATATTCTCGGTAATGCTTGTAGAAGCCACTGGGCTCTCGCTAGTATTATTGATCCATAATTGTTTCGCTTCTGCATTTAAAGTATTGGCATTAAAGACACCAATAGAAGCTGATCCAGGCGTATTGGGTGATGGTTCCTGATTGTAAATATATTCTATTCTATTGCTCCCTTCGTATAATTTAACCTGAAAAGAGATTACAGCCGAAGCCGCATTCCAATACCATTTCCAATTTTTCCACTCCGCAATAAAGACCTGATTAGGAGCTGTACCTGTAGTTTTGTATGAAAAAATACCGCGATCTCCATTTAAATTATCCCATAAAGGAGCCAATAAAGTTAAATTAGCATAACGACTCATTGACAATATATAGCTCCCATTATTCATACTAACAAAAGGATCATTAAAAGATAACGTACCATTAGAACTAGCATAGAAATCGGAGTAAAAATCACATCCCAATTGAAAAGGAAAACCTATGGGAAGCTTACCACTCACTGCATCATCTTTACTAAGAGCAGGAACAACAGTTCCTCCATCGAGATAAGTATAACTACTACGCTCACTGCTAAAAGTATAGGGGATATTTGGATTTACTCTTCTTACCTTCTGCACTTGCTGTGCCTCACTTATTATTGGAAATAGCGCTACAAACAGCACTAAAAAAAACAATCTTGCTTTGTAATTGTACAAAAGATATTCCATAAAAAAATAATATTACTGTTTCTATTTTCAAGATTACAAAAGAGAGTAATCGTTGGTGTTTAGGTTACGTTCTAATTTAAGACACAAAACTACATATGCTACTTTCTTTTACTTTCTAATAAAAATTATAAAACATGCATTATAAGCCATAATCCATTTTTGCTCAATTTTAAATTACACAACTAATAGAGCCGCTTGAAGTATTTTGAAAACGCACACAATTAACTTGATAAAAAAAAATCCCAATCAATAAACAATTTATGATTGGGATTTTTTTCAAATAAGTATAATATAACTTATAATAAATTTTGGTATTCTTTTGGAGAAACTCCATATCTTTTGGTAAACCTTCTAGTTAAATAAGAAGCACTGGAGTAATTTAATTTAATTGAAATTTCTTCGACAGTATATTGT
Source organism: Flavobacterium sp. EDS (assembly GCF_020991525.1). Classification (NCBI taxonomy): domain Bacteria; kingdom Pseudomonadati; phylum Bacteroidota; class Flavobacteriia; order Flavobacteriales; family Flavobacteriaceae; genus Flavobacterium; species Flavobacterium sp. EDS. Next base: position 33,489 of record NZ_JAJMOZ010000017.1, on the reverse strand, counting down.
TTTGTTTCTATGAACTCTTTTGCTTTTTCTAATTTACTATCAGAGAAATATACCGCAGGAGAGACACCTATAGTCTTAGTAAACATTTTTTTATATTTAGAAATAGACATTAATGCTTTGGCAGCCAAAAAATCAATCCCAGGAAATTCCCTCTCATTATTTTTTTGCATGAATTTTTTAGAAATAATTATTCTTTTTATATCATCATTAACAGCTTTGCCAAGGATCATTTTTTTTGTCTTTAACTGCTCTAAATAATTATTTAGTAAGGCATAAACCAATGCCTTAAAATTCATCTCATAGTATGGTGTATCTGGTGCAGTTTTCCTGAATTTTTTTATTAAATCCAGACTTCGATAACTCATTCTGTCTATGTTAATAATTACGTTCTTTTTAATATCAAAAACGACATCCTCTTTAATTTTACAAATCTTATTTATATATTCTTTAAAAGTATCTTTTTTTACAACAACACAAACACCATAGATATGGGTTTCTTTTTTAACGATGTAATCTATATCTAATGCGCCATCTAGCATGATGAAATTATAATCTAGTTTTCCGAATTGTATCGCTTTTTTATTCAAAAAAAAATCAATATTAGTACTTAATAGATAAAAATATAAAATTACGCCATCATTATTAGTTCTATTCTTGTGTTTTAAAAACAGTGTCTTTTTATAGCTTACATCAATTAATACAGCCAGAACCCCTTCTTCAATGTTAAAAAATGAATACGATCCTTTATATATCTCATTATCTCCTCTTACAATGTTACCATCAACAACTCCTCCTACAGCATCTGCTATCACTGCAAGCGGATCTCGATTGCTATCAAAATCATGATCTATTACTTTCATAAACAAATAATTACACCTTAAATATAAAAAATTCTATGCTTCACAAAACCAAAATTGTTATGAAAGAAGTAAGACCAAAATAGGGACAGCGGTTCAAAACAAAATTCTGTATTGGCTCTTTCGCTACATTACTTTTGATGTATTACTACTTTTAATTAAACTAACAAATGGTCGGTTAAAAATTCGGAGTAAAAGTAGTTAATCTTCTTTTTTATTTATTTTATTTAAAACTATAAAACTGCCACTATAAGCCTTAATTTTAAATTGTAGCTACTAGAACCGATACAAATATTAAAAAAATACATGATTAAATTTATAAAAAAAATCCAATCAATAAATTATTAGGATTGGATTTTTTTTATAAAGAGTAGTGTAAATTAATCTCTAGATCATTGAACAACAGCATTATCTAAACAGAAATTAATTAACGAACCAGCTCCTTCTCCGTTATGTTGAAATGTTAGTTCTGTAAACCATCCTCCACCTACAGTAATATTCCCTCCTAATCTTATTCCATTGAAACTTACTTTATTATCCGTTATGTTGATATTTTCTTGACAATAACTATTGCTTTTTATTTGAATGGGCTGCTTGTCATTGCCGTATAAGTAACTGTTACTTCTTTTCCATCTAACATATGTTTGCCATTTAGTGTAGCATAGTTTAATTGATTCTCTACACCACAAGCAAAATTCGTTATTGGTGTTCACCAACACATGTTTGCTCAATACAATTCCAAATGATACCATTGTACAATTTCAAACAATTGCTTATCGTATCAAAAACAAGCATCCCTTCGACTGGAACAGCGATTGCTGTTTCTGGTGAAGCAACCCTACTAATCACAAAGCCTTTTTCTTTAGACTCTAAAATCAAAGCTCCATTTCTTGGATTTATGGCAGGATGATTTTTTCGGTCCAGCATAGAAATAACGGCTAAAGGAAAACCTGCTTCTGTTCCAGTAGTAACCCCTGGTTTATAACAGATTCCACAGCTGTCATATACAATATCAATACTAGCAGTAGGTGAAATACAATAGTATTTTGCAGAATAATAATAAACAGTGTACTTTCCTGCTTTAGTTACCGCTGTAGGATCTGTAACTACTGCTCCTTTTGCATCTTTCCAGACTACAGCCACATCTGGTGGAGGGGCTGGAGATGTAATAAGACTATTTAAATTTAAAACCTCATCTTGACAAATTACTGCCCCATTGACTAAAGTTGGTGCTACATCTCCTGCACTACAAGCAAAAAACAATTTGTTACTACTGGTAAAACTACCTGGAATACTCCCAAAATTCATTGAAATCCCTAGACCATTATCGATATTAACATCAGGGTTTACAGTATTTTTGAAAGTCATATCACGTCCTAAATTATAAGGCATTAAGATATAATAAGCAGAAAAATAACCACTCCAGGGTACACCTCCTATATACTCAAAAGCTTCATAGGAAGCTCCTCCTATCATCTTTGCTCCAACAACTAAATTGGGAGCAACTCCTGTTACAAACCCTGGCCCTAGACTTTTGTTATTTTGCATATGAGTATCCCAACCATGAGCCAATTTAACTTCTTCGGTATTTCCTTCTGGGATAGTCACCGTATAATCTATAAAAAAATAATTCTCAGGGAAATCGTAAACATATTTTATTGTCAAATAATAGGTCAAATCATTTTTGACAGCAGCTAGTTTAATTTCATTTACAAAATGCCCCGAAGGGGATTCGATACGGCTTTGCTCCGTACTACTAACAACACTTAACATTGTTTTACTCCCATCCTCTGGTCTCAATGCTCCTCCTGCAAAATAGGTATTCCCCACTGCAAGTACCACACCGTGACTAGACCCTGTAGGTCCATATGGATTTGAAGTTCCTATCAATAAGTTGTTATTGGAGTTACTTATCTGATTTACATTTTTTCTTCGGACTTGCATATTTGCAGCACCCGATAAAGTAATCCTGAGTCCATCATTTTCATTTGTTCCTCCAGTTTTGTTTATCATGGTCTGACCATAAAAAAAAACCTCACAACTGGCATCATCGTCATTATGAGTAAAACGATATACCTGTCCACTTGCTGGACGTATAAAAATATTCTCAGTAAAATTTAAAGAGGCTGTAGGGTTCTCGCTGCTGTTGTTGAGCCATAGTTGTTTGGCTGCTGCATTAAAACTGTTGCCGTTAAACATACCAATAGAAACACCAGTAGGAATATTTGTATTGGATGTTGGTTCCTGATTATAAACATATTCTATACTATTAGTTCCTTCATACAATTTAACCTGAAAAGAGATCATAGCTGCTACATCCCAATATGCTTTCCAGTTTTTCCACTCCGCAGTAAAAACCCGATTGGGAGCCACGCCTGTGGTACGGTATGAAAAAACACCATTACCACCATGTAAATAATCCCAGAATGGAGCTAATAAAGTTAAATTAGTTGGAGTCAACGAACGCCCAGAATTAGAAGCATTATTAAATGCATAATTAAAAGATAACGTTCCGTTAGAACTAGCATAAAAATTTGAATATGTTTCACATCCAAATTGAAAAGAAAAACCTATAGGCAATCGATCACTCACAGCATCAGCGGCACTAAGTTTTGGAACAATAGTTCCTCCGTCAAGATAAATATAATCACCTCTCTCACTACTAAAAGTATAGGGAATATTTGGATTTACCCGCCCCATCTTCTGTGCTTCCTGAGCGAAACTTTTTATTGGAAATAACACTACTATTAAAGTCACTAAAAAAAAGAATCTTGTTTTATTATTGTATAAAAGGTATTTCATGAAAAATGTTTATACTAATAACTCTATTTTCAAGATTATAAAATACTACAAGCGAGTAATCATTAGCGTTGGGGTTACGTTTTAATTTAAGGTGCAAAATTACAATACCTATTTCTTTTAATCTGCAATTAAAGCCATAAAACTAGCACTAGAAGACATATTATTGGTAGAGCTGTTTTTAAATCAAGGTGATAAAAAACCTCGTCAGTATTACTAACGAGGTTGGATTGGTTTAATAAGATATTTCTTTTTCTACAATTTAAAATATTATAGAAATCTATGTTGCTATGTGTTAGATAAAATACTACAGCGCATCGCTGTTATTTAAACAAAAACCAAACAATGAACCATCTCCTTGTCCGTTATGTTTAATTGTTAACTCTGTAAACCATTTACCTCCTACAGTAATATTTCCTCCTATTCCAATTCCTGTTGTTCCTATAATACTTAATCTATTATCAGTTATGTTGATTTTCTCTTGACAAGAACTAGTCCTGTTTAGCTGAATGGGCTGATTGCTATTTGTTGAAAAGGTAAACTCTTCTCCGCTATTTGCAACTGCAAAAGCGATTCCTATATTCGTTACAGGATGAGAAAAGGTAATAGTAAGAGTACTCACTCCAGTACCTCCCAACCATAAAGGATAATACATTGCTCTTACATCACAATAAGATGCTGATAAAGTAGCCGTGGTACGGACATTTGTGCCACTAAATCCAACAGTCACTTCTTTTCCGTTTATCAAATGTTTACCATTTAGTGTATTATAGCCTAATTGATCATTTAGCTCACAAGCCAAATTCGTTATATCCGGAGCTTCAACATCTGTATAATTCTTTGCAATAACAACAAATTCACAATCTACTCCTCCTATATTCAAAGAAAATTTTGCCTCTCCAGAAGCAGAAGGCGTTCCTATAATAGAAAAGACCAGATTACCAGAACCTTTCTGGATAGATCCCGAAGGAAGAACAGCCGTCAATCCGGTTATATTTTTCGATAAAATAGCAATTTCTCCATGATCAAAAGCTTCTCCTGCATTAGAATAAGGGATAGAAACGGTTGTTCCGCCACCGATTGGGTAATTAGCAATAATATTCTGATTTACAACCGCCACACTACAGTTCAACTCTAATAGACTAGGAATAGGTGCCAATATGCATCCGCTCCATTCTGTGCCATTAAAATATCGGATACAGTTCTCTTTCAAATCATAAACAATAGTTCCTTTTTTCACGGCTTTCCCTGTAGGATTCTTGGTGTTTTCTGCCTGATCAACATGAGGAAGCACTAAACCCCAATCCTTACTAGGAGAAGTGATATCCAGAGCCCCTTCGGGCGTATGTGTACCAATACCACTCTGACCAAAAACAGCAATAAAAGCAAGTAGATTTAATACCGTAAGTAATTTTTTTATCATTTCTTTTAATTTTTATCTGTTTAGTTGTCTAAATCATTAGGAATAAAACAATATAACTATCCACTTGCAGGAAACATACTTAATATTCACGATATGATTAATTTGGGGCGCAAAATTAATTATACTTGTTTTTTTTATAGTCTAATAAAAATTATAAAACATGCATTATAAGCTTTACTATTCGTCGAAGTATTTTTACCAACTTAATAAAAAAACCTCGTCAGTATTACTAACGAGGTTGGATTGGTTTGCTATTGTGGGGCAAAAAAGATATTTACCTACTTTTCATAAAAAAACTTCGGAACTATGTATTAGGTGAAAATTTAATAAAATACTACAGCCCATCACTGCTATTTAAACAGAAACTAAATACTGCTCCGTCTCCTGCTCCGTTATGTTCCAATTTTAGCTCTGTAAACCATACTCCTCCTACTGTAAGATTTCCACCTACATTATTACCAGTGTATTTTATCTTATTATCTGTTATGCTGAAATAGTTTGCACAAGAACCACTCTTTTTTAGTTCAACAGCTTGTTTTCTATTAGTCGTAAAAGCAACCACTTCACCTGGGTCTGCACCTGTAAAAGCGATTCCTACATTCGTTACAGGACGGGAAAAGGTAATCAAAATGGTACCAATGCTATTCCTCCCTCCCAACCATATACTATTAGCTATTGTAGTTACATCACAATGAGATAATGAAGTAGTATAGGTGTAGGCATTTGAAAAAGTATAATTGACCGTCACTTCTTGTCCATTTATTATATGTTTACCAATTAAGCCAGTATTACTTAATTGATCTTTCTGATCGCAACTAAGATTAGTTATAGCTGGAACTTCAATTGCTGTATAATACTTTACAGTAATAACAAATTCACAATCTACTCCTGCTATTCTCAAAGGAAATTTAGCCACCCCTTCTGCAGAAGGCATTCCTGAAATAGAAAAGACCAAATTACCAGCACCTTTTTTAATAGAACCTGAAGATAGAACAGCCTTTAACCCAGTTACACCCTTAGATTGAATAGTAATTTCATCATAACTAATACTCTCTTCTTTATTAAAATAAGGAATAGAAACAGTTGTCCCGGTAGCTACTGGATAATTAACAATAATATTTTTGTTTAAAACAGCTGAACCACATTCTAATTTAATAGGAATTGGTGCTACTATACATCCGCTCCATTCTGAACCATTAAAATACCTAATACAGTTCTCTTCCAAATCATAAACAATAGTTCCTTTTTTCACGGCTTTCCCTGTAGGATTCTTGGTGTTTTCTGCCTGATCAACATGAGGAAGCACTAAACCCCAATCCTTACTAGGAGAAGTGATATCCAGAGCCCCTTCGGGCGTATGTGTACCGATACCAGTTTGACCAAAAATAGCTATGAAAGCAAGTAAATTTAGTACAGTAAGTAATTTTTTCATCATTTCTTTTAATTTTTATTTTTATCTGTTTAGTTGTCTAAATCATTAGGAATAAAATAATATGACTATCCACTTGCAGGAAGCATACTTAATATTCACGATATGATTAATTTGGGGCGCAAAATTACATATACCTGTTTTTTTTACATTCTAATAAAAATTATAAAACATGCATTATAAGCTTTACTATTCGTCGCAGTATTTTTAAGCAAATACAATAAAAAAACCTCGCCAGTATTACTGACGAGGTTTGGATTGGTTTGTTATTTTTAACACATTAAGGACATAGCTTACTTTAGCTAAAATTAGACGTTTCACTTATTTATAATGCAAATAGGTGTTAGATAAAAAGCAATAACAAACTACAATTCAATCAGCTCCATTAATTATTATCAACACATGTTTGCTCAATACAATTCCAACTGATACCGTTGTACAATTTTAAACAATTGCTAGTCATATCATAAACAAGCATCCCTTCAACTGGAACGGCAATAGTAGTTTCTGGTGAAACAATTCTACTAATTACAAAACCTTTTTCTTTAGACTCTAAAACTAAAGCTCCGTTTCTTAGGTTCACTGCAGGATGATTTTTTCGATCCAGCGTAGAAATAATCGCTAAAGGAAAACCTGCTTCTGTGCCTGTATCAGCACCAGGTCTATAACAAATTCCACAGCTAGTATCATGTGTAACAACAGTAGTAGCAACAGGAGAATCACAGTTGTACTTTTCAGAATGATAATAAACTGTATATGTTCCTGCTGTAGTCACGGTTGTAGGATCTGTAACGACTACTCCTTTTGCATCTTTCCAAACTACTACCGTACCGGGAGGTGTTGAAGATGTAATAAGACTGTTTAAGTTTAAAACTCCACCTTGGCAAATACCTCCTCTATCTGCTAAAGCTGGTGCTACATCTCCCGCTTCACAAGCAAAAACCAGTTTGTTACTACTGGTAAAACTTCCTGGAATCTTCCCAAAATTCATTGAAATTCCGATACCATTATCTGTATTAGGATCAGGATTTATAGTGTTTTTAAAAGTCATTTCAGTTCCTAAATTACTATTTAATAAAGTATAATAAGCCGAAAAATAACCACTCCAGGGTACCCCTCCTATGTACTCAAAAGCTTCATAGGAAGGTTCTCTTTTTACTCCAACAACCAAATTAGGAGCTGTTCCAGATACAAACCCTGGTCCTCTATCATCACCCTGTAAATAGGTGTCCCAGCCATGAGCCAATTTAACTTCTTCGGTATTGCCTTCTGGTATAGTTACAGTATAATCCATGTAAAAATCATTTTCTGGAAAATTGTAAACATATTTTACTGTTAAATAGTACCTTAAACCATTTTTAACAGCAGCCAGTTTAATTTCATTTACAAAGTGCCCCGGAGAAGATTCGATACTATTTTGTGGTGTACTACTAACCACCTCTAATTGTTGCTCTGTGACAGATGCAGGCACCAATGTACCACCTGTAAAATAAGAATTCCCTACAGCAAGCACTACACCGTGATTAGTACCTCCTGGAACATTATATGGACGCGTAGTACCATATGATAAATTGTTAGCAGGATTATATATCTGACCTTTTCCATTTCTTCGAATTTGCATATTTGCAGCACCCGATAGGATAATCCTGAGTCCATCATTTTCATTTGTCCCACCCTTTGGGTTTATTATAGTCTGTCCATAATAATCAACTCCATCACAACTTACATTTGTATCATTACGAGTAAAACGATAGAGCTGCCCGCTTGCTGGACGTACATTGATATTCTCGGTAATGCTTGTAGAGGCCACTGGGCTCTCGCTAGTATTATTGAGCCATAATTGTTTCGCTTCTGCATTCAAAGTGTTATCATTATATATTCCAATAGAAGCAGATGCTCCTATTGTATTGGGTGTTGGCTCCTGATTATAAACATATTCTATGGCATTGCTTCCTTCATACAATTTAACCTGAAAAGAGATTACAGCAGAAGATGCATTATAGTACCACTTCCAGTTTTTCCACTCCGCAGTAAAGACCCGATTGGGTGCGATACCTTCCGTTTTGTATGAAAAAATACCGTGATTTCCATTTAAATCATCCCATAAAGGAGCCAATAAAGTTAAATTAGCATAACGGCTCATTGATAATATATAGCTAGCATTATTTTCACCAATAAAAGAATTATTAAAAGATAGTGTTCCATTAGAGCTAGCATAAAAACCAGTATAAAAATCACATCCCAATTGAAAAGGAAATCCTATGGGAAGCTCATAACTCACTGCATGATCTGCACTAAGGGCAGGAACAACAGTCCCTTCTTTAAGATAAGCATAAGTACTGTTCTCACTGCTAAAAGTATAGGGGATATTTGGATTTATCCGTCTTATCTTCTGTACTTCCTGCGCCTCACTTATTATTGGAAATAGCGCTATAAACGGCACTAAAAAAAACAATCTTACTTTGTAATTATATGAAAGATATTTCATAAAAAAAATATTAATGACTCTATTATCATACTCACAAAAACTATAAGTGAGTAAAGAAATAGTGTACTAGTTATACTTAAATTCAGGTGCAAAACTACATATACCTTTTCCTTTTAATCTCTAATTAAAGCCATGAAATTGGTACCAGAAGACTTAATTAATACTATAGAAGTGCCAAGGTGATAATAAAAAAACCTTCGAATCAATAGGATTGGAAGGTTTTTATCAGAGTAAATCGTTTTTTTAAAGGCAATTATATCTAAACAATATCAGGCAAAACGCCAAAGTGATTTTTATAAATAGAAGAAAAATAAGCTACTTTACTATATCCTAATGTATAAGCTAAATCACCAATTGAGCTAAAATCCCCTTTTGCTAAAAGTTCATTGGCTAATTCTAATTTTTCAATTTTAAAAAACAAAGCAGGGCTTTTTCCGTATATGTTTTTATACAGACTTGAAAATTTAGAAACTGACATATTAGCAATTTCAGCTAATTTTATTATTCCTGGAAAAGGAATTAGAAGATCTGATAATAAAAAATCCTGGCTTTTCATAACAGCAACGACATCTTTTTCAAACAATGATTTCATAGTAGAACTGTCATCTCTTAGTCTTTCATAAAAATATCCCAATAAAGTATAGGTAGCATTTTTTAAAAGAAACTCATAATTAAAGCTTTCCATATTATATTGCTTCAGATCATGAAGCAGTACTTTGCTCCTACTATCAATATGCCCGTAAAAAAATAGTTTTTTCTTATTGTTATCAAAAATATTCTTAAACCCCTTTTCAATCTTTTCCTTTTCAAAAAAAGCTTTAACAGCATCTTTTTTTATGAATAGTCTGAGTGAATAAGCTCTATCTCCTACTTTAGCATCATAGGAACTGCTTATCTGACTGTCTACAATTCCGAAACCAAGTTTAGAGGTATACCCTATTCTATGCTTTACATCATTTACCACATGACTATTAAAATTATCACTCAAATCATAATATATAATCCAAAATTCCTCCTCTGACTTTAATCTGGTAAATCGCATTTCTTTTTGTAAAATCGCATCAATAACCACTACAGATACATCTGGGGAGATTTCTGTAAAATAAAGAGTTCCGTCTACAATTTCTTTAGGAAAATGCATTACTTTTTCATTAGTTATAGTACATCCCAGTTCATCAACATATTTTTGTTGCCAATACGGTTTTAAAGAATAAGTATGTTCAAATTCTGGCAATACGCTATCCATATAGTTTATAATAAATTCTGATATTCTTTTGGAGAAACTCCATATACATTAGTAAACTTTCTTGCCAAATAAGAGGCACTGGAGTAATTTAATTGATCTGAAACTTCTCCTACTGTATATTGCTTTGTTTCTATGAGTTCTTTTGCTTTTTTTAATTTACTATCATGAAAATATACTGCTGGAGACGACCCTAAAACTTTAGTAAATAGTAGTTTATACTTAGTTGGTGACATTAGTGCTTTGGCAGCCAAAAAATCAATACCAGGAAATGCTTCATTGATGTTTTTTTGTAAAAATTTCTTAGAAACGATTATTCTTTTTATGTCATCATTAACAACTTCACCAAGGATCGTTTTTTTTGTCTTTAACTGCTCTAAATAGTTATTTATTAATGCATAAGTAAGCGCTTTAAAACTCATCTCATAATAGGGGTTATCTGGTGCCATTTTTCTAAAATCATTTATTAAAACCTGACTTTGATAACTCATTCTGTCTACGTTGATAATTGTATTCTTTTTAGAGTCGAAAACAATATCTTCTTTAATTTTACAAACATTCTTTAAATACTCTCTAAAAATAGTTTTTTTTATAATGACATAAATACAATACAAATTAGTTTCTTTTTCAATGATATGATCTACATCTAATGCGCCATCTATCATCAAAAAATTATAGTCCAACTTTCCAAATCGTGTTGTTTTTTTATTCATAACAAGCTCAACATCTGAATTATACATAAAGAAAGATAAAACAACAAAACTCGTATCCGTATTATTCTTATGTTTTAACAATAACGTTTGTTTAAAACTTACATCAACCAGCATCGCTATAATTTCTTCTTCTATATTTAAAATTAAATGTGTTCCTTTATAGATATCATTATCCCCTCTTATAAAATTACCATCTACAACACCTCCCATAGCATTTGCTATAACTCCTACCCAATCGGGACTGCTGTCAAAATCTTGTTCTACTACTTTCATAAAAAATAATTATACCTTAGAGCCTGTTTAAAATTTATCTAATTATTTTTTGATGGATTATTTTTCGCTATATTTCGTTAAATTTATCAAAAACAAGTTAATTATTCTTTCAAAAATTTGCCTTATCTATCGCCAAATAATCTCATAAAAATTCTAACATTTAAACAGGCTCTAAATGTAAAAAAAAAACATTCTAATTTTTTATTCCTTCAAATTATAAATACACATCTTATTTGTTTAAAAATGCATTCTTTTTACCATTATAAGCTCGTTGGAATCAATTACTTCTCTAGCTATTACTCTCTTTTTTATTACAAAAACTGCACTGGATTCGCCAACAAGAAACAGGATGGTAACTTTTTTGAATCCTATTTCTTTAGCCCATGATTCAAAATCAGTGCCAGCAAAATTAAAAGTATCTCCAAATTCGATTAGTCTATTGAGGGAAATAGTTAAACCGAAAACATTTTTTTTACGTTATATTGTCAATAATAGCTTCTATAACAATAAAGCACCGCTTTTTGCTAGAGTATTACAGCTTTTTTAAATCAACATTTTTTATTTCAAGATTCGAATCCTGTAAAATCAATCCCATAGTTATACCAACTTCTTTAGGGAATTCTTCTATAAAAAAATCGATTGTACCTGTTTTTATCTTATCGTTTGATTCGTGTGCCCCTATGTTTTCAATAGCAAGTGGCTCTACTAATGGCAGAATCATATACAGTACATTCCTATGCAAATTGTATTTGACTGCCTGAACAGATAAAAGACCAGCTACTCCCCCATGCCACAAAGTGTTTTGTATGGAGAAAAATCAAACTGATTCGCTAAAGTAATAAAATTCTCAATACATCACCTAAACATAACATACATTGAAAAGATAAAGCTTCCTCAATTCTATTTTACGTAATCTATTTCTGATGTTGTCAAATAGTAAAAAGCTTAAATATCACAACAGCCAGTAGCACTTTGAAATTTCAAAATTCTTTTATATCATTTTCAAAATTCTAATTAAACAACTCCTAAAACAAAAAACAACTTACCTAACTGATAAACAATAAATTGCACAAAAAAAACATAAAAAAACAGCCTCTACAACTACACAAATAACAAGCAAACACACGAAGAATAACGCTTTTAAAAAACTAGGAATGAATTAAATAAATCATAATTTTTATATAATTTGTCTTTTATCAAGTCCTTTAGAAAAGTTAAAATCCCTATATTTACTTTTTAGCGCACAAAATTACGTTGAACAAATAGTCAATATCTATAACGTAAAGCCAATTAATTTTAAGCAGTCAAGATGGGAAAACATACCATAACAGAAGAAATAGTATCATTAAAAGACAATCCAATACCCAATAACCTAATAAAGAAAGCTGATTTATTACCTGATCCGCAATCTCAATTAGATTCTACAAGAAGGAAAGAAAGACCTATGATAGATTCTGGTATTCCGTATCGAAATTTAACAGATGCAGCTAGTAAAAAAGAAAGTATTGGGCAACTCATCAATAAACTAGATGTTGAAAATAATATTAGGTATCAAAGAACTCCAGAAGATACGTATTGTAATGTGTACTCATACGATTATTGCTATTACGGCAAAGTCTATCTTCCTACAGTTTGGTGGACAGGTGAGTTTTTAAAAAAAGTATTGCAAGGACAAGAAGTTGAAGCTGTTTTTGGACAAACTGTTGACCGCATTTACTCTAGTGCTATACATGATTGGTTCTTAGAATGGGGCGCTAGTTTTGGCTGGGAAAGAATGCATACTGTTGATGAAATTCAAAATAAAGTAAATACCAATGGCGGAATTGGAATAATTTGCGCCAAAAGAAGACAAAAAGGACTCTCTGGACATATTGTTCCCGTTGTTCCCGAAACAGATTTACATAAAGCCTATCGCGAGAATGGCATCGTAGTATATCCGCTCCAATCGCAAGCGGGGAAGGAAAACCATAACTACTTTTCTGAGGAGAGAAAAGATTGGTGGAATGATGAATTATACTCCTCTTATGTGCTTTATTACCATGAATAAATAAAAACAATCCCTTTGATTGTTTAAGAATTAAAATACTTACTGATTACCAACGTATTACATAGTTGCAAATCACATAAAAAAGAACTATATTTGCAACTTGGAAAAAACATGAATAGCCAAAATCAAAATTGAGCTATTCATCCGCTTAAATTATTGATATAAAAGCAATTAATGACAATCGTAATTTTATAACTTCATTATAAAATTTTACCTTTTTATCAATCTTTCAGTCGATACAAATGCAAGTTTCTGAGGACAAAATATAAATTTCTACAATTTTAAAAATTAAGATAAATCCGTTGGAGTGCAATTCGTGAAAACGCATTCAACACATAGAAACATAGTTCCAATAGCTATTGGGATAGAATTGATAATCAAAGGCAATTCAAGAAAAATATTTTTTCGCATAGCCTTATGCGCTTTATTCTAAGTAAAACGTCTTTTTTAGACTATGTTAAACTATCCTTCTATGTGTTAAAATTACACTGGATTGGGGTTATTTTTTTAAAATGGATGCATCTATTATGCTAATCCGTACAAATTGTTTTGTCCCTGTTTTAAGCAGATTAAGCTCGTATATCCAAATAAAAATAAAGGCTTTAAAAAATTTTAATTAATCACATAAAAGACAATTAGTATAAATGAAAAACACACCTACAAAAAAGTATTATTGGGGCATAGGATTAGAGAATGAAACCTACTTGCAATTTGCCGATCCCTTAATAGTCACTGGTGCGTTTATACAAGAAAAAATTGGCTTTGAGAGATATAGTATTGACTACAGAAAATGCTATAAACCAGATAGCTTGGCTCCTGTATTAGAAAAAGCTTTTGATGTAAATGAAAACTATCAAGTAAGCAGAATGATGAATAGTCATTCGCTAGAAAAACTAGATATCAACTTTCAGCACAAAACATTAGCCGAAGCAATTCCATTAGTTGATACCCCTACTGCTGAACCTGTACAGCCAATTGAAAATCCGGAATACCTTGGTAAATCAATCATGGAGCTTTTCCTTGAGGAGCAACCCTACAATATTCAGAGCATGATTACCCAAAGGAACAAAACAATGGGTTCTGTACATTTTGATGGAGATTCTATCGAGTTTGTAACCAAATATTTTGAAAACAGAACAGTAGTTGATTCCTGCAAAGAATTAAAAGCAACCAAAAAGTTATTCATTGATAAAATTAATGAATCGGCTGTACTAAAAGAAAAATTAGATTTCCCAGATTACAACAATGGCCTTAATATGTTTATGACCAATCAGGAAAATCTGGTTTTATTTAATACTGGAACCTATCATTTTCATATTACTTTACCAACATTAACTGAAGACAGCAGGATTATTGATTACAATAATTTTGAAAAAACACATGCTAATGCTATTTATCTCTTGCAATGGTTTGAGCCCTTCTTTATAGCAACTCTAGGAAGTCCCGACATTATGGGAGTGATCAGTGATACATATAATTTAGACAAAAATTTTACTCTAGGTTCTATGCGAAATGCCATGTCACGTTATATAGGCGTAGGAACGTATAACAAAGCCATGCCAAAAGGCAAAATTCTGACCTATAATGTAGATGATTTTAGAAAACTGCTGAAATTTGAAAAAGAAGAAAACGTTTGGTGGCGCGATCAGATTGAAGCAGATATGCAATATGAAATGCTTTCGGAACTAGGACTTGATTTTAATCAGGAAAAAATGTACCAAAGCGGTTTCGAATTCAGAAGCTTTGATGAGTTTCCAACGGAATACTTAAATGATGTGCTTCAATCAATTCTTTTAATTTGTGAGCATTCCTTAAACCTGCCTAATGTACAATGGGGGCACGATAGCATTGCTTGGAATAATCTTGTTGTAAAAACGCTAAAAACAGGTTATTTAGCTGAAATTAATGAAGCTGAAAAGAACGAAATTTTAGATTTACTACAGTTATTAAATCCTGCTGATAGTAATTACAATACACTGAAATCTGAATTTGACGCAATCGTAATGCTAGATGAATTTTTCTTTAAGATTTTAGAAGTTTTACATCACCTATACAAAGACAACAATGTTTGCCTGGATGCGATGTACGGACAAAAAACAAGCACTGCACCAAAATGGGATAACTTTAATAAATACCAAATAGAAAAGCATTTGCAAAAAATAACTTCAATAAAAATGGACTGCGAATTGGTTTAAAAATCCAAATTCCTGAAGGTTTTATTGATAAGCTGAGAGAATCTTTAAATAATTTCTATTTAAAATAAAAGACAAACTTGGGTTAGATTTTTTAATTAAAGTCTGATCCGAGTTTTTTTTTGAGTTTGTTTACATCAAGAGAATCAAAGTGTTATTTTTTTTTTAAAACTATTTATGTTTACTTCGCGATTCCAAATAATTGGATCAAAAATCCTAAACTTATTCTTATTTAATTATGTTTGCAAAGCTAATTTGTAAAAACTTCTATTGCGTTTTTTTCATGCTTTGAAGGATGATACGTTTTGTAAAAAAGTTAAACACAATATCATGAAGAAACTACAATTAATCCTATTTCTCGTATTTGCAAGCGCCATTTGTTTTGGACAAACCGTTGATAAAAAACAAAAAGAGGATGAAGAAGAAAAAGTTAGATTTACTACAGACACACTAAATAGTATTTATATCCCAATAGATTTAGAAGATAGTTTTAAACAAATAAACATATTTTGGGCTGACAGTACTAAAATTAAATTAAAACAACTATCTGAAGAATTTTTTTCTGCAAGATTACATATGGGATTTGGAATGTGGATGAGAAACAATTGGCAACTTTGGAGAGGCTCAAGACTTTCAAAATTTTTTAATGATAAAGGAATATACCACCCTGATGATATGTCTGGGATTATTTTGAACAGTTATTATCGATATTTAAACAACAAGGAAATAAATTTTGATGAACAAGTTCAATATTATAAAGACTATTGGGAGAAATCAAAAAAAGCGGATTTAGAGATAAAAGAAACAGAGTTTACTAAATATAAAATTTCGGATACAATTACATTCAATTACCGAAAAGGATTTGTCAGTGAAGCACAAGAAAAGAAATATGATGATGATGTTTGTATTGCTAAAGGAATTATCACAGAATTAAATCCTAAAGATTTTTTTATCAAAGTCAAAATTATTGAAACTTGTGACAAAAAAGGAATCATATATGATGATGGTGATGGTCATATAAGTTATAATCCGAAAACTAAAAAATGGATCGATCCAAAAAAGTACATTAAAAAAGGAAAACAAACCTGGTTTAGTTATGAAGATTGGGAACCAAAAGAATAAAATTATCATTTAAAGCTTTATAATGAAACAAATCCTTTACATCTCCTTTTTACTTCTTTGTTTTAAAGGTACGGCACAAACACTAAAAGACTGCTCCGCTTGCTCCACGCAAATCATCAAAGTCGAACAAATAAAAAATTTAAGTATTGACGAAATACGATTATTAACCAATGCCATTTTTGCGCGAAATGGATATCAATTTGAAAACTCAAGATTCCAAAATTATTTTGAGGAAAAATCCTGGTACAAATCAAAAAACGACAATAAAGCTGTTGTATTTAATGAAACCGAAAAACAAAATATCAGTTTTTTACAAGAAGCAACAAAATCACTAAAAGCAAAAAACAGTGAACTGATTAATCAGCTAAAATTATTCAAGGAATTTGTTTTAATCAACAAAACAAATGAGCTAAAATCAAAATTTGGTTTTTTCTATGAAAGTCAAACGGGAACTGATGAGCCGAAATCACTGAAAGAGGTGCTAAATAAAATCAATTTAGACAATATCAATTATTACAAAAGCAAAGGGCTGAATAGTGTGATGGAAGATAATGGCTTTGTTAAAATTGTTTACGAGCTTTCAATAGAAGGCGAAAGCATAAACATCTACTATAATTATACGGGACATTCAAAAATAATTGAGGGCTTTAATGAATTTACAGATTATCACTCAGAAAATGAATATATGTATAATTGGCAATTCGAATTTACAAACCGCAAACTCAAATTTATACGATTGGCCGTTGCAGGATAAAAAGCTAGTTTAAACAGAGGCTTTGTATTAGACGAATAAAACATATAAGAATTGTATTTTACAGAGTAGCTCTATTTTTTACAAGTATTTTAGTACCTTTAACTCCTACAGATTATAATTAATTTTGATATCATAACAACCGCTATGACACACACAAAAAAACACCAAGGTCGAAATATAAAACGTTTCCGTGAAATGCTAGGTATAAAGCAAGAGGCACTTGCATTTGAACTTGGAGAAGACTGGAACCAAAAAAAAATATCACTACTAGAACAAAAGGAAACTATAGAAATCAATATTTTAGAACAAGTAGCGCAAATACTCAGAATACCTGTAGAAGCTATCGAAAACTTTGATGAAGAGCAAGCTATTGTAAATATTCAAAACAATTATGAAGGCGCTAACACTGGTAATGGAACTTTAAACAACAATGCAAATTATGTAGATTGTGCATTCAATCCCATTGATAAAATAGTTCAGCTATATGACGAAAAAATAGTCCTTTATGAGCGTATGCTTAAAGAAAAAGACGAAATGATGTTGAGACTAGAAAAATTGATTCAAAACAAATAGATTGCTCGTTAGTGTGATTAATTTTAACGCATAGAAACATAGATTTTATGCGTAAAAAAAGAATACAAAAAAAAATACATTTCTTTCACATAGCTAGCTAAGTGTCTTTAAAATAAGTGAAACGTATTTTTTTGAGAATCCTGAAGCTTCGGTACTATACGGTAAATAATTTTTTACAACAGAAACAAACTGACTCCCTAATTGCCCTAAGAAATTAGATAATATATAAAAGCTTAACCATTGGTTAGGCTTTTTTTGTGGGCTGAAAAATGATAATTATTATAGAGGAATCGAAACTTATTCGTTTTTATTCGTTTTTATCTTACTATTTAAAAATAAGCGCTTCTTTTTTTACGTAAATTAGCTTTACTTAAATTATTAGAAAAAACATACTAACTATCTACCCCCTTTTTTATGAGAAAACACACAACCCTAAAAAATAGCATAGTACTTTCTCTACTATTTTTAACTATTCTGTCACCAGAAGTTTATCCTTGTACCAGAGTTGTCTATAAAGGTCCTCTAAACACTGTAATCACAGCTCGCTCCATGGACTGGAAAGATGAAATTGATGCTAATATTTGGATTTTCCCAAGAGGAATGCAAAGAGACGGAAACGTTGGTAAAAACTCCGTTAAGTGGACTTCTAAATACGGAAGCGTAATAACCAGTGCTTGGGACATTGCTACAACCGATGGAATCAATGAAAAGGGACTTGTTGCAAATGTCTTATGGCTAGCAGAAAGCCAATACCCAAAATTTAACCCTCAGAGCTCTTCTAAAGGGATTACTATCTCGGCTTGGGCTCAATATGTGCTGGATAACTTTGCCAACGTAAAAGAAACAGTAGATGAGTTAAGAAAAGAAGACTTTGTTATTGTATCTGATTATATACCTGGAACCACAAAATTCACCACCTTACATCTTTCTATCTCTGATGCCTCGGGTGATAATGCAATTTTTGAATATGTGGGTGGAAAGCTTGTAATACATCATGATGCCTCTTATACCGTAATGACTAATTCGCCTTTGTTTGAGGAACAATTGGCCATTAATAAATACTGGCAAAGCATTCCGGGAACTATTATGCTGCCAGGAACTAATCGTGCAGCCGACAGATATGCAAGAGCCTCTTTTTATATCAATGCAATTCCACAAACTTCAGATATCCGTACCTCTATTGCTAGTGTTTTTAGCGTTATCCGAAATTGCTCTGTTCCTTTCGGGATTTCTTCTGAAACTGAACCAAATATTTCTTCAACAAGATGGAGATCTGTGGCTGACCAAAAAAACCTCGTTTATTACTTTGAAACTGTTCAGACGCCTAATACTTTTTGGGTCGATTTAAAGAAAATTAATTTCAACAAAAATGCTCCAGTTAAAAGACTAAGCGTAAGCAAAAACGAAACTTATGCCGGAGAAACTTCTCAGAACTTTATTACTACAAAGCCATTTACTTTTATAGGAATATAAAATAACAAATTAAGAATACGTTTCCTATAACAAACTTGATACAAACAAAAAGCTTCTTTTCAATTCTAATAATTAAAAAGAAGCTTTTTTATACTATTCTAAATTATAAACAGTTGTATATAATTATTTTCGTTGCTCTATGTGTTAAATGTCATTTTTATAAATTGAATCCAACGGAGCTAACTTAAACTATTGCTGCCAAATTAAAAACATCGACAATTTGATCTTTTAATTCTATTAAAAATTTCATAGCGAAAGAAAATTTCATGTGAACCTGAATTATAATTAGCCAGCTTGGTTGTTTCTGCATCATACGAATATCCAACCATTAGACTTTCTGACACCTGAAATCCTACCATTCCACTTACAGCTGCACTCCATCTATAGGCAATTCCGACAGTGAATATTTCATCGTAGAAAAAATTTGCAGATAAATCCATTTGTAAAGGAGCTCCTCTAGAAACCTTTGCTAACATGGAAGGCTTGAATTTTAAGTTATAATCTAAATCGAAAACATAACCTGCCATTAAATAGTAGCTCATTCGTTCTTTGACTACAAAACTCGAAGCTGTATTATCCGCACTTTTGTCATAATAACTTGTCTCTAACATTTTAGGAATCGATAGTCCTATATATGACACATCTGAATACCAATATACCCCCGCTCCTATGTTTGGAGAAAATTTATTATCGATATTTTCTTGAAATCTTGCGTCTGAAGGATTATAGATATCAAGTTTTGTAAAATCTACATTAAGCAGATTTGCAGTTCCTTTTAATCCAAAGGCTAACTTATAAGTATCTGAAGTGTGTATCGTATAAGAGAAATCTGCCGAAATAGAGTTCTCTGACATTGGACCAATTTTATCATTGATGATCGATGCTCCCCATCCAACATTTGTCAATTCTATTGGTGCATTAATAGATACTGCATTTGTTACTGGCGCACCATCTAACCCAACCCACTGGTTTCTGTGTGTAGCAAAAATACTCATTGCCTCGCGTGAACCTGCATAGGCTGGATTAATCGTTGTGGTATTGTACATATATTGCGTAAACTGTGCTTCTCTTTGTGCAGAAGCTGCATTGTATATTAATAGAATTAGCAGTGTTAAGATTAATTTTGCGTTTTTCATGTGGTATAATAATTTATCGCGCAAGTAACACTTTTTAAACAACATAATACGGTTAAAAAATAGCACGACAAGCCTTTTTTTCAACATGTTTACAAAGCAAATAAACAACTGAAAACCAAATAAATAATGGGTGAGTTAGCGAAAACAAAGGAAACTCAAAGAGAAATTTTAACAAAATCATCTGAAGGTTTTCTTCCGAATTGCTGTAAATACTTGGAAGAAAAATAACTTAATGTACAAAAAGTCAATTCTTTTGAAACGTGTATTAATGAATCATAATCGCCGCTTTTAAGCAGTTTATTAGCGAGAACCAATTTCTCTCTCATAAAGAAATTATTGGGTGTACTCATAAACATTTTTTTGAATAGAGTGGTATATTTTGAAACAGACATATTTGCCATCTTGGCCAAAAGTATGATTCCAGGAAAATTTCCAGATAAATTATCTAATAGATATTCTTTAGTTAAATTTAAAAATTCAATTTCCCTTTCGGGTACATAATGAAGTTTTGGAGTCTGATTAGAATAACGATCTATAAAAATTCCCAGTAACCTAAGCGTTACTCCTCTTAAATAAACATCAAAGGCGGGATCCTGAAAGGATTTGTTTTTAATGGCATGCATAATAAGCATACTCTCACTATCAATAGTATCATAAAAGAAAACACTGTTTTTATTTTTTTTTGCTTTCCGTTTATCAAACTCTTTTTTTGCTCTGTTAATAACCGAAAAATTAAATAACTCTTTGCTAACTAACAATCGCATAGCAAAAACACGTTCGCCTATAACCGGTTGGAAAGTTTTATCTATAACATTATCAAAGACTCCTAGTGCAAAATCTGCTTTATATTCTATTTTTTTATCTCTTTCTTTACTATCAACCAAATTCATTCCATCAGTAAAATTATAATGGATTAGATACAAATCTTCATCAGATTTATATCTTCTTATTTTAATTGGTTTTTTAAATCTTAAATCCCATATTACAACAGATAACCCCGGAACAACTTCTGTATAATAAAAACTTCCATCGGCTAAACTCTTAGGCATGAGTAGCAATTTATCATCAATTAACTCCGCTCCAAACTGCTCAACAAGTTGTTTGGTTAATTTCTTTTGCCAATCAGCTGTTAAAGTATACGTATGGCTAAGTTCTATCATTATTAAAGTTGTTTAATGAAATTCTTTGGAGACATCCCAAAAGATTCTTTAAATTTTGTAATAAAATACGAACTACTAGAGAAATTTAACTCTTCAGAAACTTCACTTATTGTCAACTTTTTTTCTTCCAAAAGCTTTTTGGATTCAAGCAATTTATTGTTCATGAAAAAAAAGTTCGGAGTCATTCCTGTAATTCTTTTAAAGAGTTTTTTATATTTTGATACTGACATATTTACCTCATGTGCCAAGAAAGGAATACTAGGAAAAGTATTTTTTATATTTGCTATTAAGTAACCTTTTGATCTTATAATATTAGCCAAATCATTGTCATCGATAGTATCAATTACGACCTCATCAAAAATCATTTGCTCTACAAACTCTGCAATAAGATTTAGTACTGTTCCTCTCAAATGAAATTCGAATGATATTTCTTGTAGGTTTTTAGACCTCAAACTCATCAGAAGATTATAGCTTTTATTACTCATTCTGGTGAATCGAATTATCGAGTTTGTCTTAGAATTAAGGATACTATCTATATGGTTTTCAATTAAAGGATTATTTTTAAAATACCCCTTAATGGCCTCTTTTTTTATGAAAATGTAAAGCCCGTATGTTTTACTCCCAGATTTTATAATATAATCTGAACATAATGCACTATCAATAATAGCCATATTATAACTCCATCTTCCAATACGATTTACAATATCATCAGATAATAAGGCGGCTTGTCCGTCTGTAAGATCGTAATATATCCCTATAAAATCATCTGTCTTATTTTCTTGTCTTAAATGAATTTCTGAATTGTATACAACATCTAAATAAAGCGCTGAAATATCAGGATCACAATTTAAAAAATACCTGTTTCCTGTGTGAATATAATCTGGCACTAAAATAAAATTACCATCAATTTTTCCTTCTAACTCTTTTGCAAGTGGTTCAACCCAATCTAATTCTACTCCATAATGATGCGTAATTTTTTTCATTGTAATCTCTTTAAATCTTTCGCAAAACAAAGTACGTTTTGCATTAATACTCTTAAAAAAAAATATAATTAATGATGTAATCCTGTTATATTGTGTTCATGGAATAGACATCATTAAAAATCATGTGGGGGAGATTTTTAAACCAGGTTGCTTTATTTTTTATCCTTAAAACACTAGAAGCTTAAATGGAATAATACGTATAAAGACTATATAAAATAGGCTTAAAATCGTATTTATTTTAAAGTAAATATAAAAAAAAATATAGGAAAACAATATGAAAAGAACTTTAAAGCAAACAATATGGTTAATTTTTTATTTTTTGATATAATAAAAATTTAAACTGCTGAATCTTACTGCTTTCTTTAACATTATTTATATTACAATCTCAAAATAAATAATTTATGATATCAGATTAGAGGTGATTTTGTTTAAAATTCATCTTTTTAAATTGAAAATATCACTACTACAAGGAAGTATTATAGTATTCAATTTTTCCTCGATTTTCTTATGCATTTGGCCTAAATAAAAAAAGGGTAATCTTATAGACTACCCTTTGTATTATGCCACCATTATAATGTGGTTATTCTCCACTATTCATAAATGTCATTAAAAGTGTGTAAGCATTTTTAGTAACGATTTTTGATGATGAATTTATTAGATCAGACTTAATCTGGCGATACCCTTCATTAATCGTTCCAGGAACTACAGTAATCATTTTATAATTATTATTACCTGTATGGGCAAAAACAAAGAACTTTCCTTGCCATCTTACCACAGCATCTTCTGGTACTGTAAGTGCTTTTTCATTTTCAAATTCTGCTTCGGCATTTATAAAAAGCCCCGGAAGCAATGAACTATCATATTGCTTTATTTTACAAACAACCTCAGCTGCCCTATCACCATTAAGACTTTGATTTATATAAGCAATTTTTGCTGGATATTTCTTAGAGGGATTGCTATTGGTAAAAGCGGTTACTGCTTGTCCTACCGAAAGTAAGTGCACATCTTTCTCAAAAGCACTCATAACAAGTACTATATCACTTGTTTCCATTAATTCAAAGAGCATATCTGTAGGCGAAATATATTTTCCTACATTTACATTTACCTTTGAAACTAATCCGTTTATTGGTGAAAGTATAGTTACTGTTTTGCTAATATTAGATGCTGTAAGTGTTTTTACATTAATTCCTAGTAACGCTAATTTCTGCCCTAATGAAGCCATATTTATACGTTGCGTTTGCATTTCTGTAGCTGTTTGTTCGAACAATTTATCACTACTTGCCTTCTTTGCATTAAGTTCTTTTTGTCTGTTGTACTCACTTTGAGACAATTGAAACTTTTCTTTAGCTGTGAGGTAATCTTGCTGCAACTGTATGTATTGCATATCTTCTACTACTGCAAGCAATTGGCCTTTTTTAACGTTCATTCCGGCTATTAAATCGGTTTTTTTAATATATCCTCCTAGCGGAATACTTATGCTTACCACACTTTTGGGTGGCACTGTAACAGTTCCTTGAAGATTTAATATTCCTTTTACGTTTTTTTCTTGAGGATTCCCCACAACTAAACCCGCATTCTTTACTTGCTCATTAGTTAACTGAATACTACTTTCTTGCTTATTAGCTTCAATATTGTTTTGTGGTTCTTTTTTATCGCTCTTGCAGGATACTATAAATAACATCCCTAAAACTGTGGCTATATATGTTTTCATTATATTATAAATTATTAAGGGTTTGAAGGTTAACTATTGCTTTATTATAACTGTTAACCGCATCGAGATATTCATTTTTTATTGTTATTGCTTGGTTTACCACCATAACCCATTGCAGATAATCAATATCTCCATTTTCTAATTGGCTATTGGCTGCATCTATAATAATTGATGCATTTTTAAGTCCATCACTTTCATAATAATGCAAACTCTCTTTGTATTTTTCGACCTCGCTTAAAGCATTTGTAATGGCAGTTTTTATTTCAATTTTTGTTGCTTCTGTTATTGTTTGATAATTTTCATATTCTATTTTAGCTGCTTTATTTCGTGCCGATTGACTGGAATAAAACAACGGAATAGACAATCCCAGATTTACATAACTAAACCTATTATTGCGGTCATAATACACATCCTGTCCTGCATTATTGGTTTGCGTACCTATGATACTTAAATTATTATATCCCAATGTAATATCGGGTAACATCTTAGCCTGTTCGGTTTTCCATTTCCATTTTGCCGCAGTGGCCATATGATTTGAAAGCTTAACCTCTGGCAATTCAGTTATATTAGATTTATCATCTAACGAGATATTAAAATCATTCTTAATATTTCCTGAAGCTGGAATATGAGTTATACTATCCTGAAGAACAGCATTAAAAGATCGAATTGCAATATCGATATCTCTGTTTACCATTGTAAGCTGGTTGGTATAAAATTGTCTGGCAGATTGTGAAGCACTTTTTTCGAGCACATTTGTTTCTCCCGTCTTATAACGCAAATCCGACTTTTGTTCCATTAATCTATAAATAGAGTCTGCATATGTCAGCAATTCTTTTTTACTATTTAGCCAGATGTAAGAGTAAAAAAGATTCCTCACATTCGATTTAATTTGCTGTGTTGTTACTTGCGATTCTGCCTTAGCAACATTATAGTTTTCTGTTAGGTTTTTTTTCTGATTGCTATACACTGTCGGAAAAGCAAAAGTTTGACTAATTCCAAAACGGCTATCATTCAGTCGACTATTAAACTGACCATAATCGGCATCTAACGAAGTTTTCGGAATATCAAAAGCTGATTTCTGGAGTTGCTCTTTTGATTTTTCATTTAGATGAGCCGATTTTACTCTCTTATTATTCTGAATTGCAATAGATAAAGATTGCTCTAATGATGTTGGTAATTGTTGCGCCTGAACTGTAGCGGTAATAAATAAACCAACGAGTAACAATACTAATTTATCAATTTTATTTTTTTTCATTTTTTTCTTAAATACTTTGGTATGATAAGTCATTAAATAAATAGATGGCAGCACAAACAACGTAAGAAGCGTTGCCGTGATAAGTCCACCAATAACTACTGTTGCCAGCGGGCGCTGTACCTCTGCTCCTGCTCCATTACTTAATGCCATTGGCAGGAAACCTAAAGAAGCAACGGCAGCTGTCATCAATACGGGGCGTAACCTGTTTTTTGTTCCTGTAATGATAATTTGTACCGCATCGGTAATTTCGCCAAGCTTCTGTAATCGGTTAAACTCGGATATTAAAACAATTCCGTTTAGTACCGCTACTCCAAAGAGCGCAATAAATCCAACACCAGCAGATATACTAAATGGCATATCACGCAAGGCAAGTCCAAATACTCCTCCAATAGCCGACAAAGGAATTGCTGTAAAAATTATAATTCCTTCTTTTAAAGATCGGAATGCAAAATATAATAATGCTAAAATCATTAATAATGCTGCTGGAACGGCAACCCCCAGACGTGATTTTGCTTCTTGCAAGTTTTCGAATGTACCTCCGTAAGTAATATAGTAACCTGGATCAAATTTTATTTGGCTGCTTACCTTTTTCTGTAATTCTTCAACTATAGATTCTACATCACGGCCTCTGACATTAAACCCTACAATAATTCTTCTTTTGGCATCTTCTCGCTGTATTTGATTTGGGCCTTCTATTTCTTTTACTGATGCTACCTGATATAATGGAATTTGCATTCCTGTAGGAGTTGCTATCAATAAATTACGTACATCTGAGATATCTTTTCGACCACTATCTTCTACTCTAACCACCATGTCAAAGCGTTTCTCTCCTTCATAAATACTACCTGCTACTGCTCCGGCAAAAGCGGCGTTTACTGTTTTGTTTATATCAGAAACATAAATCCCGTATTTAGCCATTTCTGCCCAATCATAATCAATAACAATCTGGGGCATTCCGGTAACTTTTTCCACATAAAGATCTGTGGCTCCATCTACTGTTTTAGCAATGGCTCCTAATTTTTCTGCATATACGGCAAGCTTATCTAGGTCTTCTCCATAAATCTTGCAGACAACATCTTGTTTTGCTCCAGTCATTAATTCATTAAAACGCATTTGAACTGGAAATTGAAAACCTGTAGTAACTCCCGGAGCTACTTGCTTTACTGTTTCTGTCATTTTATCTGCCAACTCTGGAAACGAAGAAGCACTTGTCCATTCTGATTTGTCTTTTAAAACAATAATCATATCTCCTCCCTCAATAGGCATTGGATCTGTAGGAATCTCAGCACTTCCAATTCTTGAAACTACCTTTTCTACTTCTGGATATTTGCTTTTAAGGGCTACTGATATTTTTTGAATTGTTTCTGTGGTTGTCGAAAGGTTTGTTCCTAATAACAAACGTGTTTCTACTGCAAAATCTCCTTCTTCTAGCTGTGGAATAAACTCTCCTCCCATTCTTGAAAACACAAGCAATGCGATTCCAAATAAAACAAATGCAGAAATTACAATCCCTTTTCTTACTCTTAATGCCTTAGACAACCATTTTTCATAATAGAACTCTAGCCTTGCCATAATTCGATCTGAAAGATTTGGTTTATGGTTCATCTTCTTACTGATAAATAACGAACTAACCATTGGCACATAAGTAAGTGATAGTATAAATGCTCCTAGAATGGCAAAGGCAACTGTTTGTGCCATTGGTTTAAACATTTTACCCTCTATTCCTTCCAACGAAAGTATAGGAAGATATACTATAAGGATAATTATTTGTCCAAATACAGCCGCATTCATCATTCGCCCTGCCGATCCTGTGACTTCCTTATCCATATCTTCTTGCGAAAGCGTATCTATTCCTTTATACTTTTTGGTACTGTGTAAATGATGCAATATGGCTTCGACTATAATTACTGCTCCATCTACTATTAAACCAAAATCAAGTGCTCCAAGGCTCATAAGGTTACCACTTACTCCAAAAGTATTCATCATGATAATTGCAAACAGCATTGCCAAAGGAATAACTGATGCTACAATAAAGCCTGCTCTTAAATTTCCTAAAAACAATACCAATACCAGAACAACAATCAACGCTCCCTCAATAAGGTTTTTTTGAACGGTACCAATAGCATTATCTACCATTTTAGTACGATCTAAGAAAGGCTCTATTTTTAAACCTTCTGGCAAGATTTTCTCGATCTCGGCAACGCGTTTCTTTACATTTACAATAACATTGTTAGCATTTTCTCCTTTAAGCATCATCACTATTCCGCCTACAGATTCGCCTAGATCGTCTGTTGTTAATGCTCCGTATCGTATTGCCGAAGACATTTTTACATCAGCAATGTCCTTTATAAGAATTGGTGTTCCTGCCTGTGTATTCTTGACAATAATATTCTGAATATCATTTATATTCTTAGTAAGTCCTACGCTTCGGATATAAAGTACTGTTGGTCCTTTCTCAATATAAGCCCCCCCTGTATTTTCGTTATTGCTACTTAATGCTGTAAAAACTTCTTTTATTGTAAGGCTTTGAGCCTTTAATCGTGCTGGATTTACTGCAATTTCATATTGCTTTAATTTTCCTCCAAAAGTGGCTACATCGGCAATTCCTGGGGTTCCTAAAAGTTGTCTTCTAATGGTCCAGTCCTGAATTGTTCTTAAATCCTCTAGAGAATACTTGGCTTCATACCCCGGTTGTGGCTTTACAACATATTGGTATATCTCGCCCAGTCCTGTTGTAGCAGGCGCCATTTCGGGCGTACTAGCATTTTCGTCTATCTCTACTTTCTGTAAGCGCTCAGCAACTTGCTGGCGTGCCCAATACACATCGGTGTCATCATCAAAAACGATAGTCACTAACGATAGTCCAAAGCGGGAAATACTACGGCTTTCTTTCAGCTGCGGAATATTGCTTATTGCCTGTTCTATCGGAAAGGTTATAAGACGCTCAACATCTTCTGCTCCCAGAGATGGAGCTGTTGTAATAATTTGTACTTGATTGTTTGTGATGTCTGGAACGGCATCAATAGGTAAACGAGTCACTTCGTACACGCCATAAATAATCCATAGCAATGTAAAAACGCCAATTACCAGTTTATTCTTAACTGAAAATTGTATTATCTTATTAAGCATAACTTGATTTAATTTTAGAAATAATAATGCAATGGCTAAAACATATAAAATGTCTTAACCATAATAAAAATTTGAAAATTAAATTATGCTACAGGAGGCCTGAACACCGAAAATAAAGCGGGGTTAGCATGTAAATTGCAGGTATAAGGAATACTATTAGTCTCTGTTAGATTAATAGTAAAAGGAATATAAATAGCTTGTTTGTCTGTAGGTATAAATACAAGATGTAAGGAATAACCGCTTATATTTTTAAAAGGAAGTTGCATATCGCGATCACCATCATCATCGTCTAAATCATCACCCCAATAATGCATGGCTAAAAAATCAATAAAACTTACTTTATTTATTTCTTTGTGTTCTTTAAAATGCTGAAACAATACCGGCAATTTATAGAACTGCTGGAACATCCCAATATTAGAGGTTATTAAAAAAATGAATATGTAAATAATAATCTTTTTCACTTCAACAAATTTAACTTTTATCCCTAAATGATTCTTAACAATAGTAGCATTCAAACCATTTTTGTGATTACACAAACACAAACAATCTAAAATTTCATTTTTAATACCATAATTACAAAAAAAGCAACACCATTACCAACATATTAACAAATCACACATCATTATCTTTAACACATAGCAATATCTTTTTTTGTACTATTATAGAAAATGTTTCACGTATTTTAAATTAACATAGTCATTATATCAAAGAAATGAACTTCTGTTTTCAGTTCTTTTTATACATATAATTTATGTCTTTCCTCTTAAGTTAAGTGCGCTTAATAAATAGCAATTTCTTTGACAAAGTCATTAAAAGCATTTTTAATCCTCCAATAAAAACAGCAAAATAAAACATCAACATTGAACTTAACATTAAAAACATGCGATAATCATACAAATAATGTTAATTTAATACCAATATTGATTAATTTACAACTATTTTATTTTCATAACAAAACTAATTTTGTAATGCTTCGATAAAACATACTCATTGTCGATTAACCTACAATTTTATGCAATGAAAAAATTATACATCCTATTCTTGTTTGCTTTTTTTTCCTTCTCACTTTCTGCTCAAATACAAGTGCCTCAAACCAATAATACGCTAATGGGATGTAAACCAGCAATTATTCCTGCTCCCGTAGCTATTAAATCAAACCTGAATAGCAAAACAAAAGCCGTGGCAGCTACTGGTGTCACAGGCAGAGTTGAAAGCATTCATAGCGCTTTTGTAAACTGGCAAACAGGAGGATTTACAAGTTTTTCTATCGGCACAGGCTCAGTTCCCAATGGTCCAAATTCGCAAAATATTCGCTGGAGTCAAGGTTTAAACTCTCTGGATAAAACAACCTACGGATATAGTTATGAAGAATTACGTTTAACAGCTCTGGCCTTAGGAACAACATTTGCACAAGGACAAAACTTTTACTTTCACTTATTTAATGGCAGTACAGATACGGTGATTGGTCCATTAAATTTCACATGGGAAAATCTGGGTACAGCTGGCAACATAGTGAATGTTTCTGTTGAGACGCAATTTGGAATCAATGGACTAGGCGGTTTTGCCAATTGGCAAGCAAGCAATATGATGGATTTTTACAGCAAAGTGATTCCGATTATAACACAAGTATATGGCCCATCATCTCATTCTTATACAGTAAATGTCATTAATGATGGTAATGCTTCTGGTAGCAACACTTTTTACAACGGTCCTAACTGGATTTCTACTCAATATACAGCCGATGCTTATGGCAAGATGACTCAGCCACGTTTAATGATTCACGAACTTTTACATGCCTGGCGTGATAATGTGTGTTTGTCTTCCAACAATCTTTGGCATTACGAAAATACTTTAAGTGGATTCGAAGAAGGTATGGCAGAATGTGTAGCGCAAATTGTCATGGATAAATTTGTTGCAACTTACCCTAGCTACTTTCCCCTTAGCAGTGCTTATTTGAACAAACATTGGGGACATGAAGACGGATATGCCTTTGATTGGGATTATGATTTTCAGAATCATCCGCAACTCACCACTACCGATTTTTGGTCAAGTGATCAGGGTATTGGTGCACATTGGGAACGTTATGGTACTAGTGCAGCCGCTTTTTATAAAATGTATGTTGAAGATGTTGATGTTTTCAAAAAATTCAATGCCGAATATTACAAAAGAATGAATGCTGATCATACCCTGTTAACTTCTCGTGCCTTACTTGTGGATGTTTTTAAGACAGTCCTCCCTAAAGTTGAAGAGAAAGAAACAAGTTTGTGGATAGACAAACAACGAATTTTGGATTGCAAAGTAGTACCTGGAAAAAAAGTGCATATGCTCAGTTTTCAAGGCGCTGCTGGTGCGCGAGATATGTCTCACGACAATAGGATTCACTTGATTGAAACTCAAAACTTACCAGGAGGAAATGAATGGTCATGGGACAAGTTGGATGCTTCAGGAAACATAACTCAACGATGGTTTCATCAGCTTAATAATTTACCTGGAAAAATTAATATCGTAAATTATACCACAGGAACCATTAGTAATACTCTAAATTTCAGAAACAATGATTCAGGATTTTATGGACCGAATCAAGGCCCATGCTTACCTCCTTCTTTAACGGGTACCCCCTGTTTTCCAACAGGGATAGACGGTCATGGACTGTACACCTCTTCTGCGGATCCCGCCATCACAAATGGTGGAATAAATGATGGAAGCTGGTACAACGGATTGGGACTTAATGCAGACAGAATTATTTATAAAATACAAACAACTGGTTTATACATTTATAATATTGAATTTCAATCTGCAGGGGCTGTTAAAGGTAAATACTATCGGCTGCATGGTAACGGATTCATCAATAAAGACGGTTTGTATGCTGGTGTAAGAAATAATAGTGATTCTCCCGTTCTAGGCAAAATGTATGTAGAACAAAAAAATAAAGTAACTCCATTAACAGGTGAAGAAGCCGCTATTACTATAAATAATGGTACTCTTATCGCTTCTCGTTTATGGACCTCTATTCCTGAAACTCAAACTCAGTTTAAAGCAGGAAGAACAGATACACGCTATTCTAAACCTGGAAAAGTACACGCTATTTATGTCAATAATGATTGTTCAAAGCCTCAAAAAATTGACTTTAGAAATATCACATATGGTAGTACTGTTTCTGGAGTACAAATGTTCTTGTTTAATGTAGATGATTTTGATGATATTCTTTATACCGAGTCCATGCCTGATGTATTGTGTGAAGGATACCCAGCCGATTTTACAATAAAAAATAATTTCCCGGATTATTTGGATACCGACTCCAGAATTACCTACAAATGGATAAATCCTTTAGGAACGGTAGTTTCTACTTCAAAAAAATATACGATCTCTGCTGTTACGCCTGCAGATGCGGGTCTTTATACTTTAGAAATCAGTTCTTTCGACTGTTTAATTACAAGAACCAAAAATATGACAGTTACCCCAGCTGTTGTTCTTGATCCCGCTGTTGTTACCCCAGCTTCTTTTTGTGCAAATAAGACTATCAATCTAAGCGTAAATGGTACACTCCCATCTGGCACTACGTATTCATGGACAGGTCCAAATGGCTTTACTAGCGCAATTCAAAATCCAAACATTACAAACGCACAAGCCATAAACGCAGGCACTTATGAAGTGACCTGTACCAGTAAAGATTGTGATGGTGTTACAGATATAATCAAAAAAAAGCAGATAGAAGTTGTTGTAAATTCAATAATAAAGCCCAAAATTACCTGTGGCACTCAAACGCAAAGTACTATAACGTTTAATTGGGAAGCTGTTTCAGGTGCTACTGATTATTCTGTTTCTTATCAGGTGAATACGAACCCAGTACAAAACATTGGAACTATTGGTAACGTGTTAACCTATGATGTAACCTCATTACAGCCTTCAGATAATGTCTTGTTTTCTATAATTCCTATAGGAGCTTCTAATACTTGCTTTGAAGTCGAAAGCAAAACTTGTCAGACAAATACAGCGCCTATTTGTTCTATTCCAATAGCAAAAGCCATTAACACTGCAGTAATTACCTGTAGCAGCCCTTCTGTTACATTAGACGGTACTGGTTCGACAACCGGTGCAGGTATTGACTATAAATGGACTACTACCGATGGTACAATCCTTAGTGGAGCAACAACACTAAATCCAATTGTTAGCTCAGCAGGAACTTATAATTTAATGGTAACCAATACTGCTAATGGAGGTTGTAATTCACTTCCTGCAATAGTTACAGTCACAGGAGCCTATTCATTACTAACAGTTCCAACTTTAACCAGTCTTAACTCCATTTGTGCAGGGTCAGATGCTATTTTTACAATAACAGGAACAACGGGAGATCTTGTAAGCTATACTGGAGCTATTTCTGGAACTGCTGTAATAGGAACTACGGGCTCAGTAACGGTAACGATTCCATCACCAACCTCAAATACAACTTTGAATTTAACAAATAGTACAGATGGTATCTGTAGTCAAATTATAACTGGAGTAACTAAAACCATTACCATACAAAAAGCTCCTAATGCAGGAACTAACGGAGTTTTGAAATTGTGCTCAGGATCTGTCCCTACTCATGCGCAATTGTTTGCTCAACTTGGAGGAACACCCGATGCTGGTGGTACTTGGTCTACTATTGGGACTATTTATACCTATACTGTAAATGCAACAGCTCCATGTACCTTAACCGCCAAAGCTACTGTAACGCTAAACACACAAA
>NZ_JAJMOZ010000016.1:0-77019 GCF_020991525.1 Flavobacterium sp. EDS | reverse complement strand
TGCAAAACTCTTTTTTTATAATATATACATAACTACTGAACTAAATGCTACCACTGAAAACTGGTACTGAGGCAGAATACTAAGCACTGGTACTAAAAACTGAATACTCCGACTAAAAAGAAGCATCTACTAGAACTGCCAATTGAATACAAGGCTCATCTGATTTGTTGCTCCATGCATGATTTGTTCCTCTTTGTATTACGATATCCCCTGCTTGCAAGAGAGTTTCTCCTTCATCCATAATAAGATATATTTCTCCAGAAAGTATAACGATATAATCTAATGTAGCGGTTTGATGCATTAATGGATGTGGTTGTCCAACTGCCGCAGTAATTCCTAAATTTTTATCAGGCGGAATCTGTACATATCGAAAATAAGTACCATTCTTGGGTGTGTGGGGAAATGCTGTATTTTCTATAATTTTCTCTTCAGAAAGTTGTACTGGCATACTATCAGTGCTCCAAATATCAGATATAATAAGACCTGGAAAGTGTTCTGAAACATTACTTACTATTTCATCTTTTTCAATAATAGATTTCCCATTCTTAATTCCTGTTACAATTCTTCTTGGTATCGTTTTCATGATGCTTATATCGTATTTACTTGCATAATTAATTTCTTCCCTTTTGTTTTATTCAAACGAAGTCTCTCATGTGCTTTAACAACTGTTTCTGTATTTAATTGCCCCATAATTTCAATATTTGGTGGGGTCACCAACTCATTTTCTATTAATCGAACTAACTCTAACAAACCGTTCTTATAATAGGCATAATTTTTATCTGCCGAATAAACATAATTGGAAATATTCATGATTACAGCGCCTTTATTAAATAAAATTTCTCTTGATTCTACGGTAGAAAGTGCTGTTACATCAAGAAAAGTTCCATTAGATTTTAAAAGCCTTGCTGCAATTTCGCCTATTTCATTCCCAACTAAATCAACTACAAAATCAAATTTTTGCTGGTTGTTTTTTGCTAAAGCGAAAGTTTCAACAACATCAGTTTTATAATTAATTATTTGATTGTGTTTAACTCCTATTTCTATCAATGCCTGAATACTTTCTTCATTTCCAGCTGTAACAATAAAGTTTGAAAAATTATTTGCCAAGAGAATTTTAATTAGCATAGCTCCTACTCCTCCCGCTGCGCCAGTAATTAAAACTGAATCGGTATTTTGTAATTTCATTCGGTTAAAAGATTGCAGTGCTGTTAACCCTACCGAAGGAATTCCAGCAGCTTGCTCAAAAGATAATAAAATAGGCTTATGCACAACAACAGATTCTCGAATTGCAATATATTCAGCGTATGTACCATTCGATCCCATACTTCCTGAACCCGAGAATACAGCATCACCAACTTTAAAATCTTTCACCTTCTCTCCTACCTCAACAACAATTCCTGAAAATTCTCTCCCTAAGATTGGGGAATGCATTAGCTTTCTTTCTAATTCATTTTCTAACATCTGATAATCGATTGGGTTAAATCCAGAAGCGACTATCTTTATCAATAATTCTTCTTGTTTTATTGTTGATACATTTACATTTTCTAAATGTAGTCTCCCCATATTGTCTGCTATAATTGCTTTCATATTAATCAATTTAAAACACAAAATTATTCTGAATATAATTTATATTTACTATCCGTTAACTAAAGGTTACTAGTTACCTTAAAGAAACTATTATGGCAAAAATTAAAAGGGATGGTGTTTTGCGTGAAGCAAATTGTACAGAAGAACTGCTTGCAATGCGAGATAGTCTGGACGTTTTAGGCGGCAAGTGGAAACTAATGATTTTGCGATTTCTTACTAACAGAACGCATCAGGTGATTCATTTCAAAAAAATGCAACGTGAAATTGATGGGATTTCTGCAAAAATGCTAAGCAAGGAACTCAAAGACCTAGAGATCAATTTACTTATTACAAGAGAAGTTCAGGATACCAAACCAATAACAGTTGCTTATTCTGTAACAGAATATGGTAAATCGGTACTACCTGTTACCGAAACTTTGGTACAATGGGGACTAAATCATCGCGAAAAGATAATTGAATCTATTTAATTAATTAAATCTAGTGCCGTAAACACAACAATAACCAGAATTCCCAATAATGCCATTCCGAATAAATAATCAGCTATAGTTTCTAATTTTTTCTCTAAAGATTCTTTGATTGTTTTAATGGATAAAAAGGAAAAGAAACAGGAAAAGATAAGAAATATAGATATTATAGATGTGAACTCATCCATATGAGTCGTTTCTGATTTATTTGTAATATGCAAAGAAGTCATAACTATAAGACAAAAACCCAAAAGATTTGCTGACGTATTTAATATATGTTGTGAAGTTTTATTAGCCATATCAAAAATCATTTTAATTATAAAAATATAAAGCTACATTTTTATAATGAAGTTTGTATGAAGGAGTAATTGATTGTTGATTATTAATTGTTAGCGCGCAAAATTGGACGCAAAGATTCTCGTAGAGACGAACCGCAGTGTGTCTCTACAGAAAAACCTTTGCAGTACTGAACCTTTGAACCTTTGTCCCTAAGAACCTCCTCTAAACCTTTGCCCCTAAGAATCTCTAAACCATCTCTCCAGCTATCATTTTCCCTTTAAAAAACACACCTTCTCTTTTTGGTAAACGAGCTGCAGCTTCAGCTGAACAACTTGCTTTTACCAAAATAAAATTAGCGTCATTTCCTATAGCTGGCCACACTTTGGTTCCCGCATCATTAAGAGGCAATATCTCATTTGTTGTAGCAATATGTAAAGCACGGCTTAAACTATATTCATCTGTCCAACCATAAAGTTGCGCACATAATTTTGCCTTTTCAAGCATATCACAAGTACCAAAAGGCATCCAATGATCTACGATACTATCTGTACCCGTCATTAATTTCACACCGTATTTTTTTAAAGTCGGAATTGGCATTATCGTTTTACCAATAGGAATTGTCGAAACGACTCCTATACCAAGTGCTCCCATTTGTTCTGCTACTTTTTCTAAATCTTTAGGTTCCATTTTTGCCAAAGCAAAACCATGACTTATGTACGTTTTTCCTTGCAATTGCTTGTTTTCCTCTGTTCTTTTAATAATATATTCTATCGCATCTTTACCCGATGGAAGTCCTTCATGCAAATGAATATCAATTCCTTTATTGGTGTCAATTGCAATTTGAAACATTGCATCCAACGATTTTTCCATGTTTCCATCTACACTTGTTGGATCCAATCCGCCTATAAAATCAACTCCCATTTTAGCTGCTTCTCTTAACAAAGGCTCCGATTGTGAATATAAAATTCCGTGTTGTGGAAAAGCTACAATTTCCCACCCAAAACTATCTTTATTTTTATCTAAAGCCGCAAGCAAATGTTCTAAGCTTTTTAGTCCGCTAACTGGATCAATATTACATTGACAACGTGCAAAATAACTTCCCTGGCTTTGCATAAGTTTAATCGCTTCTTCTGCTTTATACTGAGAATCTGTGAGCAATTGCGGTATAATTTTTTGCTCCAGCGTTATCATATCTTTTACAGTATATCCTTTTCTTGGCGCAGCATTCCAGTTCCCTCCATAATACGTTTTATCAATATGAATATGCATATCACGTAATCCTGGAAGCATTAAAAATCCTTTGGCATCAACCGTTTTTAATTTTGTTACTGGTTTCTCTTTAGTAATACTTTTTATTTTACCATCTGCAATATGTAAATTATATAAAGCTGTTTTTGTAGCAACAACTTCATTTTTTTCATTGTATTCAAAACCTTCTTCTAATCTTACATTACTTAAAATATATTCTTTTAAAACAGACTTCTTCCCATCCTCTGCTTGTTCTTGTGCCATCGCTGTAGCGCCTATTCCAGAAAACAATGCAGCACCTGTAGCAGCTGCCCCCAATCCTAAAAATTTTTTTCGGCTTATTTTATTTTCTTCCATATCCTAATATATTATTTTGCTTTGGCTTGTTCTAATACTTTTATCATTTCTTTGTACCCTCTTTTTTTAGCATGCGCTAATGATGTCACACCGTTTTTATCTGCAATATTTACGTTACAGCCACCTTCAATTAATGCTTTTACAATATTTACATGCACTGTGCCTCCATCGCCAAGTATGACTGCTTCTAATAATGCTGTCCATCCCAAATTATTAATATGATCTTTTGGGTAATTAGGTGTATTAACTAACAGTTTCACCACATCCAAATGTCCTTTTTCAGCAGCTGGAATAAGTGCCGAGCCTCCATAACGATTATATACTCCAAAATTTGCTCCATGACTTAAAGACTCTTTTACTATTTCAAGATTCCCTTCTGCTCCGGCGTATAAAAATGGACTATCAAGCAT
Source organism: Flavobacterium sp. EDS (assembly GCF_020991525.1). Classification (NCBI taxonomy): domain Bacteria; kingdom Pseudomonadati; phylum Bacteroidota; class Flavobacteriia; order Flavobacteriales; family Flavobacteriaceae; genus Flavobacterium; species Flavobacterium sp. EDS. The sequence continues at coordinate 72,674 of NZ_JAJMOZ010000016.1, read as the reverse complement.
TTTATTCTGTGCATTTACATCTGCACCAGCATTGATTAATAGTATTGCTATCTCATTATTGTTATTATAAACAGCTCTCATTAAAGGAGTTTCTCCATCAATATTTTTTGTTTCTAAAGAAGGATTATCTTTTAAAAGTGCAATTACATTATCAATATCTCCCGCTTCAACCGCTTCCATAAGTGTTTTATCTTTCATCTTATCTGTTTTTAAATCTGTTTGTTTAGAAGAACATCCCATTAATATTAGAACATACAAAATCAAGCAATATCGCAGATTGCTTCTGTTTTTAATTTTTTCCATATCATTTTAAAATTCATAATTGTTTCCGGAAAACAATTGTTATTAATTGTTTACAAAAATCGGTTAGATTTTTTAACGGCAATGGTATTATTAATGAGAAGGATGGTAAAGATTATAACTTTCTTTAAAATCGCCTGGTGTTTTTCCTGCATATTTTTTAAAAACCTTACTAAAGTACCCATTATCATTAAAGCCTAATTGATAAGCTATTTCTTTTATAGATAAATTGGTACTGGTAAGTAATCGTTTCGCTTCAAGAATTGTTCTTTCTTTTATCACGTCGCTTGCAGGCATCATTAAATACTTCTGAGAAAGTATGTTTAGATAATTGGGAGTAATACTGAGTCTATCAGCATAAAAACCTACTGAAGACTCTGTTTGAAAATTAGCATCTACTAAATCATTAAACTTCTTTATTACTTTTTCTGGCCTACCCGAAAAATGATATTCAGGAAACTGTTCTAAATAATCTTTTTGCAATAGCTTAAAAAGTAAATGCAAGCGAAGTAAAATTATTTCTTTTGTAAGTAAATCTTTTTGAGAAAGTCCAATTTCTATCTCTTGCAGATGATTTTTAATTTTTTGAAATTCTTCTTTCGTTAAAGAAAGGCATGATGGAACGCTTTGTCCAAAATATGGAAGCTGTGATAAATTAGAAAAAACAGTAATGATCTCAGCTGAAACCCTATCGTATTTGCATTAAGCAACCAATTATGCACTTGTCCTGGCCGTATAAAATAAACCTGATTATCTCCTACAGTATGCTGAGTAAAATCTATATTGTGAAATCCTGTGCCTTTCTCTACAAAAAACAGCATATAAAAATCATGCTTATGAGGTTCCTCAAAAGCATCTCGCCCCTTTACGCTATGCTGAAATAGCGTAATACCCAAAGTTTCTTCACCAAGAATATTACCAACAGATAAAGTAGGAATGGAATAGTTGCTCAAGAGAATAATGATATTAATTATACTCTTCCAAAAATAAATATTTAAAGTTACAAAGACAAGCTTGCTGCATCATAATAGGATCAATAAGCAATTTTAGATGACAAATCTTGTTGTCCACTGAAAACTTCTCCAACGGTACTTTGTGTTGGCTTGAAATACTTGTTTTTTATTGTCCATGTAGTATTTATGTATAATTTGCAGTTATAATTAATCCTTTTCTGTTACTTCAAGAAACCCGCCTTTTTTATCAAAAACCAAATCAAGAAATTTCTTGTCTTTTATAATTCCTACTTCGTAGGTGATAACATTATTTCCATCGATAAGCTTAGCTGCTTCCCTAATAGTTTGATCAGGATAATTTTTTTGAATATAATTTAAAACCGCTTTGGGAAGTTCATTTTTTGCAATTGCCAATTCATACGCTTTTAAAACACCATTGTTATCATAAACCGCTAATCCTACAGAAGAACCTGTACTAAATTTTGCCAAATACCGAATATGATCCATATCTTCTCCTTCATAGTCCTTAGTCCAAGTAGGTATTTTACCCAAAAACTCTTTTTGAAAAGCTATAGTCACTGCTACAGGGGGAACAATTTCTTTATCTGATTTAACTTCTGTTTGGCCAATCATGCTTGCACCATACAAAATGGTTAAAGCCAAGAATAGTTTTTTCATAATTTGTGATATTTAAAAATTTATACTCGGTTTAATTTGAATTTAAAATTACTGCACTTAAATGAAAAACAGATTAACTTATAATAATTTGCCGTGTATATTTATCATAATTAAATCATTTGTTAAATTTTAAAAATTAATGCAATATCTTTATAATAAGATACTTAATTAAAATAATATTGAAAACACCATCAAAAATTAATAATTACGTCCAAATTTTAAAAAAAAGAAGTGTTCCGCTATTATCTAGAAATGGAAAAATAATAACTCAATTTATTGTAACACTTTTCTTCCTTGGAGTAGCTATTTGGTTTGTTAAACAAGAACAAACCGAATTATCTCAGATTAAAAATAGTTTTACAAATGCAAAACTTCCATGGATAATTGCAGGCTTCTTTACAACTATACTTTACATTCTCCTGCAAGGGTTAATGTACATAACTTCTTTTTCGGCGATTGGCATTAGTATTAAACTCAAGCAAGCACTCTCTTTATTTTTAAAACGAAATTTCATTAGCGTATTTATTCCAGCTGGTGGTGTTACATCACTCTATTTTTTCACAGAATCGATAATAGAAAAAGGTGTTGAGAAAGTACAAGTACATCTGGCATCAATCCTTTATGGATTTATCGGTATATTATCAGTAGTAATAGTTGGAATCCCTTTATTCATTTATACACTACTAAATGGAACAATTGCTTCTAGCGAATGGATTGGAATGTCTATGATTATTCTATTAATTATTATACTGTTTGTATTATTTAATTCAATAATAAACAATGGGCTAGCAAACAAATTACTTTTAAAATGGTTTCCAAAAACTGAAATTTTCATATCCGATTTACAAAATCATAATATCAATAGAAACAAATTTATTTATACCGTTTTTATCTCTATCCTTATTGATATAATTGGAATTGCACATTTGTATATCGCTATGATAGCACTACAATTTGAACCTTCATTGGTTGCTGCAGCTATGGGATATATAATAGCGGTTATCTTTCTTATCATATCTCCTTTTCTTCGTGGTCTTGGTCCTGTAGAAGTTTCAATGGGATTTATATTAATCCGCTATGGTTTTACCAATGCCGAGGCAATTTCTATAACATTACTATATCGAGTATTTGAATTTTGGCTTCCACTATTCGCAGGAATGCTAACTTTTTTATCTAAAATAAATAAACTCTTAATGAGAATTGTTCCGGCCTTATTACTATTTCTCCTTGGAATAATTAATATCATTTCAGTTCTAACTCCAGCAATTAGCGGCCGATTAATGCAATTAAAAGGCTTTTTACCTCTAGAAGCAATCCATTTATCTAATTATCTGGTTTTTACTTCAGGACTATTCCTATTAGTTACCTCATCATTTATGCTAAAAGGTTTAAAAATGGCTTGGTGGTTTGGCTTCGGATTATCGATAATTTCTCTTATAGGGAATCTTACTAAAGCAATAGATTTTGAAGAATCGACTCTTGCGCTAATAGTATGCATCAGTTTAATTGCAACCCGAAAAGAATATTATATCAAAACCAATCCCAGACTTCGTTTATTGGGCTTGCAAACTGCTATTCTAAGCGTAATAGCGGTATTAATTTACGGTATTATCGGCTTCTATTTTTTAGATAAAAAGCATTTTAATATTGATTTTAGCATCGGTCAATCGATACAATATACTTTGCAAAATTACTTTTTGTTGGGGAGTTACGATTTAATTCCATTAGATAATTTTTCGAAACACTTTTTGGCATCGATTAAAATTAGCGGTTTTATTTCTTTCGCCTTTTTAATTTATACATTGATAAAACCTTATATATTAAAAAATTCTGTGACAACTGCTGAAAAAGAAATTGCAAATGAACTTCTTGAAAAATACGGCAATTCTTCTTTAGATTATTTTAAAACTTACTTTGATAAACTTTTATACATTTCTCAAAATAATGATGCTTTCCTAGCCTACCGAGTTTCAGGTAATTTTGCTGTAGTACTCGAAAATCCTGTAGCAAAAAATGAAAATGAAATGAAACAATGCATAATTGAATTTGACAATTTTTGTTATGAAGCTGGATTAAAAAGTATTTATTATCGTATTCCTGAAGAAAATCTGGAAGTATATAAATCACTTGGTAAAAAATATTTTTTTATTGGTCAAGAGGGAGTTGTTGACTTAACTAGCTTTAATTTAGAAGGAGGCAGTAAAAAATCGTTACGTAATGGATTAAAGAAAATAAGCGACTTACAATTAAAAACCACTATCAATTTACCACCTATAAAAGATGGTTTATTACAAAAAATACAATCGGTTAGTGACGAATGGCTAGAAGAAACTAGACGCAAAGAAATTCTTTTTTCGCAAGGCATTTTTTTATGGGATGAGCTAAAAAAACAAACTATAATTACGGTTGAAAATGGCGAAGAAAAAATCATTGCATTCCTTAATATCATTCCAGATTATACGAAGAACGAAGGAACCTACGACTTAATTAGAAAGACTACCGATGCTCCAAATGGTATAATTGATTTTATTTTAATTGAACTTTTTAATCACCTAAAATCTCAAAATCTTACTGCTGTAAATATTGGTCTTGCACCAATGAGTGGTATTGATAACCCAACCACTATTCAAGAGAAATCGATGAAATATGTATATGAAAAAGTAAAATCATTTTCACATTATAAAGGCTTAAGAGATTTTAAAGAAAAATTTTCACCTTCCTGGCATAACCAATATATTGTTTTTAGTGATGATTATGATCTAATACAAATACCACAAGTTTTATCAAAAGTGATAAAACCATAATGTTTCTTTTTTTAGTAAAATTAAAAATAATGAAAGTTCAAATCAATTTTATTTAACTCTATTTTGACCAAAATAATTTAACAATCTTATATAAATAAAACATATGAAAAATATTTCGAACCTAGTAATTCCTCTTGTAGTACTCTTTACAATTGTAAGTTGTCAAAAAAAATCGGCACTCGAAGAACTAAACGGCTCATGGGAACTCCGACACATCGAAGGCATTCAAGTGGCTAACGCAGATCCTAACTTTAAACCCGGAAATGGTAATTTACTTAAATTTGAAGGACAAAAATACGAACGCTATTATGAGGGTAAAAAAGAAGAGGATGGTACCTTTACTATTACTCCAGAAGACACAACAATAAACAACCGTAAAGCCAATTACAGTATTATGTTTAATAAAGATACTGAGAAAACATATTTGTCTTTACTAAAAAACAAACTGATTCTTTTTAATGGAGTCATAGCTGCAGATGGAACTGAATCTACCTATGAAAAACAGTAACTATTTAGATTTTTAGACTTGAACATGCATAACTTAGAGAATATATAAAAACGCCTGCAAAGAAATCCTTACAGGCGTTTTTTAATAAAGAAAATATTTATATAATATTCAAAAGTAGTCCCTAAAAACCTTAGAACCTTAGCTTCTCAGAACCTAAAGAACCCCCTTTTGAACCTTTTTTCCTAACCACATTTAGAAGAACCACAATCATTACAAGTAAGACAACCTTCCTGATAAATAAGATTCTCTGAGTTACAATTACTGCATTTTTGACCATGTGCTTCGGTACCATCTACGATATAACGTTTAAGTGCACGGGCAACTCCATTTTTCCAAGTGTTTATAGACTCGCCATCCAACTGAAGACTGCCTATTAATTCAACAGCTTTATCGATAGGCATGCCATGTCGCAATGTACTCGATATTAGCTTGGCATAATTCCAATATTCAGGATTAAATTTATGCGAAAGCCCTTCGATTGTTGTTTTATAACCTCTAGTATTTTTATATTGAAAATCATAACGGCTACTTCCGTCTTCATTCTTATTTTTAATAATAAATCCTTCTGATACCCAACGCGGAATCAAAATACCATCTTCATCATCTACAAGACCAGTAAAAATTTCATATGGCTTACCATCTATCAATCCTATAAAGGCAATCCATTTGTCTTTACTATTCTGAAAACGAACTACATCGGCTTCTAATATTTGAGGACGTTTAGTTGGAAAAACAGTTGATACAGTCTGAACAGTTTCTTCTTTCTTTTCTGTATTAGCAATAAGTACTCCTGAACGTGAGCCATCACGATATACTGTTACTCCTTTGCATCCTGCTTCCCATGCTTCCATATACAATTTATCTACCATTTCTTCTGGAGTTTCATTTGGTACATTGATGGTGACAGATATTGAATGGTCTACCCATTTTTGTATCTTACCTTGCATACGAACTTTACTTAGCCAGTCAATATCATTACTTGTAGCTTTATAATAAGGTGATTTTTTTACCAACTCATCAATTTCATCTTGACTATAATTTTTAGAAACATCATATCCGTTTACGAGCATCCATTCTTTAAATCTATGATGGAATACAACATATTCTTCCCAACTGTCCCCAACCTCATCAACAAAATCTACACGAGTATCTTTATCATTTGGATTGACTTTTCTTCTTCGTTTATAAACTGGTAAAAAAACAGGCTCAATACCCGATGTTGTTTGAGTCATTAAACTTGTTGTTCCCGTAGGGGCTATAGTTAACAAAGCAATATTACGACGCCCATGTTCTTTCATTTGAAAATACAATTCTTCATCGGCTTCTTTTAGCCTAAGCAAAAATGGATTGTTCTTCTCTCTTTCTGAATCATATATAACAAACATTCCACGCTCTTTGGCTAGATTTACTGAGCCACGATAAGCTTCAATTGCAAGGGTTTTATGTATTTTTTCAGAAAACACAACTCCTTCATCACTTCCGTAACGCAATCCAAGTGCAGCAAGCATATCTCCTTCGGCAGTAATACCAATTCCAGTACGACGGCCTTCTTTTGCTTTATTTCTAATATTAAGCCATAAATTTTTCTCCACCATCTTTACTTCATCACTTTCAGGATCAGCATCTATTTTTGCCAATATTGCATCAATCTTTTCTAATTCAAGATCAATAATATCATCCATAATCCTTTGAGCCGCTGCAACATGATTTTTAAAAAGAATAAAATCAAAAGAAGCCTCTTTAGTAAAAGGATTATTTACATAGGATAATAAATTTATAGCTAATAGACGGCAAGAATCATAAGCACAAAGCGGAATCTCTCCACATGGATTTGTAGATAGCGTTTTGTATCCCAAATCAGCATAACAATCTGGCAAAGATTCATTAATTATAGTGTCCCAAAATAAAATTCCTGGTTCTGCCGATTTCCATGCATTATGAATAATTTTATTCCAAAGCTCTTTTGCCTTAATTTCTTTAGTATACAATGGATTAGCACTAAAAATTGGATATTTCTGAACGTATATGGCGTCCTCCTTAACTGCTTTCATGAAAGTATCATCTATACGCACTGAAACATTTGCTCCTGTAACCTTTCCCTGTTCCATTTTGGCATCAATAAAATCGGCTGCATCAGGATGATTAATAGATACTGAGAGCATCAATGCCCCACGACGGCCATCTTGAGCAACCTCACGAGTCGAATTAGAATAACGCTCCATAAATGGTACCAATCCCGTAGAAGTCAATGCTGAATTTTTAACTGGAGAACCCTTAGGTCGAATGTGCGACAAGTCATGTCCAACCCCTCCACGTCTTTTCATAAGTTGAACTTGCTCTTGATCGGTTTTCATAATTCCCCCATATGAGTCTGAATTATCGTTACCAATCACAAAACAATTAGATAATGAAGCAACCTGAAACGGATTTCCAATTCCAGTCATAGGGCTCCCTTGTGGCACCAAATATTTAAAATCTTTTATCAAATTAAAAATTTCATCTTCTGATAACGGATTACTATATTTTTTTTCAATTCGGGCTATTTCACCTGCAATACGATGATGCATATCATTAGGAGATAACTCAAAAATATTTCCCTGTGAATCTTTAAGAGCATACTTACTTACCCAAACTGTTGCGGCAAGACTATCTCCCTTAAAGTACTCTAAAGATGCTTGTATAACTTCATCTTGAGAATAGGTAACTGCTTTATTTTTTGTAGCTAATAATTCGTTCATGATATTGATAATTTTAAAAATTTAATTCTTAAGTAAATTTAAAAATAATTAAACTATAAAAAAAATGAGAAGAAAAAAGTTTACAAATAAAAACAAATAAATACCTAAAAATCAAGTGACTAAAAATTTACTAACACAAAAAAGTTAACAAATTATTATTTTTAATGTAATACCGTGTTTATTATTTTTTACAAAAATCAAGCATTTTGAAAAACAAAATTAATATGTTAAATAGTACATAAAACACACTAAATATTTTCCTTTTTTAAGTATAAAAGAATGTTAATTAAGAGTTTTAACAATTCTTATTTTTCCAGAATATCAGTTCATACAAATAATTAAAAAATACCTATAGGTCCTTTTTCCCTTGCAGACCTATTTCTCAGTTCAAATGATTGCTATCAATTTTCTTTAAAAACTAAGCCAATTATATAAAAAAGCAACAAATTACTCTTTATCAGCCAAAAAAAACCTTATCGTGTTATTTTTAAAATTTTAAATTATAAACGAAAAAAAATACTTGACGGAACTTTGCAAATTCAAAACAAACACTTTTGAATCAGTAAATTATATTCTATCATGACAAAACAAATTAGTCACATTACATTATTTATCACACTCCTATTAACACTACTTTCATGTACTAATGACGCATTAAACAAAAGTACTTCGTCAGGACCTACCCCTGAAGTAAATGTGGAGTACAATTACACTCCTGAAGAATTAGAAGTAATCGATTTAATAAATGAATACAGAACTAGTATAGGCTTGAATACTTTAAAAACAATAAACTACGTTTCTGTTAAATCTGAAGAACACAATAATTATATGATTAGCAATAATGTAGTTAGTCATGATAATTTTGTAGCTCGCTCAGAAGATATCATTAAAACACTTGATGTTATAAAAGTTAGCGAAAACATTGCTTACAATTATAAGACTCCTCAAGCCGCTGTTGATGCCTGGTTAGCTAGCCCTAAACACAAAAAAAACATTACTGGAGATTACACAAACTTTGGTATTTCGATAACTAAAAACCCCATTAATGGCAGAAATTATTATACAAATATCTTTGTGAAATACTAGTAGACAGATTTCATTTAAAATATAACCTATAAACCTTTTAGCATTAATTCATCAATTTTAGCGTCAGAAATTTCAGGATTTGCCCCAACTGACTCTGCTACCAGAGCCCCAACAGCACAAGCAAAATCGATTGATTTTTGTGGGTTATTATTATTTGCAAGCAGCGAAGTAATTAAAGCTCCAAGAAAAGAATCTCCTGCTCCTACTGTATCAGCTACTTTTATCGGATAACCTTCATTGCGATACAATCTACCCTCCCATAACAGCAATGCACCATCTTTTCCTTTGGTTACACACAGTCCTTTAGAATTTGTTTCTTTGGCTATAAACTCCATGTTTTCTTCTAAGCTTGTGTAAGGAGAATTCATAACAGCTGCGATTTCTAACAATTCTTCATCATTAAACTTTATAAAATTAGCAGATTGCATTAGCCTCTCAATTATCTCATACGAATAATGGGGCTTTCTTAAATTGACATCAAAAACCTTATAAACATCATTTTTAAGCAGTTCTTCTAATGCCAAACGTGATACTGAATCCCTACAAACTAAACTCCCATAAATAAGCACATCCGCTTCGGCAACCAATTTTCTTGCAGCCGTATTAAGAACAATCTTGTCCCAAGCAGATGGATAATTAATTTCATAACTAGCAGCCCCTTTATCATCTAAAGAAACCTGAACTGTACCTGTCGGAAATTCTTCTGATTTGATAATCGCATTGGTTTCTAGTCCTAAACTTTTAACCTGATCTATAATTGCTATTCCATCAGCATCATTCCCCACACAACTTATCATTGCAACATCACAACCTAATGCTTTCATTCGTAGAGCAACATTAAGAGGTGCTCCGCCAATTTTCTTTTCATTCTCAAAAATATCCCAAAGTACCTCACCATAAGATACTGCCTTAAGTTTTTTATTATTATTCATTCTAAAACATTTTATAGTACAATCATTAAAATCAGCTTCGTTAAAAACGAACTATTATATAATCCATTGGTTGAAATTTACAAAAATTATATTCAATAAATGTTTGCTTTTTCAGTTTTAAGATTGCCAAAATTTAATCCCAGAAACAACTACAAACAAAAAAGACAAGTCAGTTAGACTTGTCTTTATAAAATAAGTTTGCATTTAAACTTTTTGCATTTGAAGAATATGTTTTTTTCTTTGTATAAATATAAACGTAATAAGTATCCCTAAAACCGACATCCCAACACCTATTAAATTAGGAGAAGCATAACTATATCCTGCTATCAAAGGCAATCCACCTAAAAAAGCCCCTAGAGCATTTCCTATATTAAAACTTGCCTGAATTGCAGCCGAAGCAATCATTTCAGCTCCTGTTGCTGTTTGGATCATTAACATCTGAATTGGAGCTACAATCGAAAACGAAACACAGCCCGTTAAAAACGTTAAGAATAAAGAAGCGTATTGATTAGAAGAGAAAGTATAAACCAAAAATAAATCGATTGCCATTACCAACAGTAACATCATTACAGTTGTAGCAGGTGAAAATTTATCGGCTAATTTCCCTCCAATAAAATTCCCAATTACCATTCCTAGTCCAGCTAAGATTAAAATATAAGGAACATTTTCAGGAGAAAATCCTGAAACATTTGTTAACAAAGGTGCGATATAACTAATCCAAGAAAACAATCCTCCAAAACCAATAGCTGTTATTGCAATAATCAACCAAGCCTCTGCTCTCTTAAAAAACTGTAATTGGCTTTTCATACTTTCACCTGTATTCGATTCTAAATTGGGCATCCATAAGTAAATAAAAAGAAATGTCAGTAGTCCAATCGCTGCAATGAGAACAAATGTATAGCGCCATAAAAAATGATGTCCGATATAGGTTCCAATAGGGACACCAATTAAATTAGCTAATGTTAACCCAGCAAACATAATAGAAACTGCCTGCGCTTCTTTTCCTTTATCAGCAAGGCGACTCGCTACAACTGCCCCAACTCCAAAAAAGGCTCCATGTGGTAGCCCTGAGAGTAATCTTGAAGCAAACAAAATTTCATAAGTAGGTGCAATAATCGAAAGCGCATTAAACACAGCCAACATCATTGCCAAAATTAAAAGCATTTTTTTAGGTGGATAATTTCTCCCTATAATAACCAGTAAAGGTGCACCAATTACAACACCCAAAGCATAAGCAGAAATTAAATATCCTGCCACAGGAATTGAAACATTCATATTAAGAGCAATATCTGGTAATAAACCCATCATCACGAACTCTGTAATACCAATAGTTAAACCGCCCAATGAGAGCGCAATAAGACTTTTTTTCATTTGAATAGATAAGAAAAGGATAGATTTTCTGTGATGCAAATTTACTTCCATCATGCATAAAATAAGTTGTATATTTACGACATAAACTTGTACATATCAAGCATGCCTAAATTAAATCAATTTGAAACTCTAGTTATTGATGAATTTGAAGAGGAGAAATTTCATCTTCCTTTTCATAGTCATACCTATTATGAAATTATTTATATCGTAAAAGGCAATGGTATTCATCATCTTAATAAAAACTTACTTCCCTATAAAGCAGGTGACTTATTTGTAGTTTCGCCAGAAGATGAGCATTATTTTGACATTAAAAAAAATACGCGATTTGTATATATCAAGTTTACTGATAATTATTTCAATTCAAATAAAAGCCTGTTTTGTGATGATTTACTTCTGAATACTCCAGAATGTTTTATGCGGGATAGATTACTCAAAGAAACAGTCCTTAAACTAGACGAACCATGTAAAACAATACTAAAAAATACAATTGAGAATATTACAGCTTACAATAGCAGGATTGATGTTACTACTTCTCCAATTGTTTTCTATCAAATTCTCTCTATCTTCGGATTAATAAAGGAAACCATGCGCAGTATGAATCCTAAAACAAAAGGAGCTTCTATTGATAGCGAGCAGATTACATCCTATATTCATCAAAAAATCTATTATCCAAAATTAGTTCAGATAAAAGCAATCTCAGCTCATTTTAATATTGCCGAATCCTATTTTAGTGCTTATTTTAAAAAAGCATTCTCTATTAGTTATCGCGATTATATCAATAATTTGCGGACTAAATTAATCGAAAAAAGAATTACAAACAACCAAATGCCAATCAAGCAAATTGCTCACGAGTTTGGTTTCACTGATGAAAGTCATTTATCGAATTACTTTAAAAAAAGAAAAAACATGAAACCTACTGATTTTAAAAAGCTATAAAATCATCTATTCCAAAACAAAAAAGACCACATAACTCAAGTACATTATTTCGTATATTTGAATCTTACAAGTCCTTTATATGAAAACGACTTCAATCGACCAGTTTTATAAAGAAATCACAGAAGGTTCAGACATTGAGCCTAGCTCACTATTACCAAATGATATTAAGAAAGAAATTGGTCACTTCAATGTTTTTAATATAAAAGAACTTTGGGAAAAATTTCAGGATAAACCCGTTATGTCTTATGATCGAAGAGCTTATTATAAAATAAGTTTGATCCGAGGAAAAAACAGGGCTGAATATGCAAACAAAGTAATTGACATTCAAAAAAATGCTATCCTATTTGCAACTCCCAAAATCCCTTACCATTATGTCCCTCTAGACACTGATCAATCTGGTCATTTTTGTGTTTTTACATCCGAGTTTATTACAGGGAATAAAAACGGAATAGAACTGGATGAACTTCCTATATTTAAATCTGATGGATATCCCGTTTTCGAACTCAGCGATGATGAGACTACAGAAATCGAACGAATATTCAAAAAGATACATTCAGAAATTAATTCTGATTATGCTTATAAATATGATTTAATTCGTAATTACGTTTCAGAATTAATCCATTTTGGACAAAAACTGCAGCCTGTTACTGCCTTGTATTCTAAACACAATTCTGCAGCAAGAGTTTCTTCATTATTCATAGAATTACTTGAAAGACAATTCCCAATAGAATCTCCACATCAGAAAGTAGAATTAAAAACGGCTAAAGATTTTGCTGCACGATTATCCATTCATGTAAACCACCTTAATAAAGTTCTAAAAGAAAATACGGGTAAAACTACAACTGAGTTAATAAGTAACAGATTAACACAAGAAGCAAAGATTTTACTAAAGGAAACAAACTGGAATGTATCTGAAATTGCATATACTCTCGGTTTTGAAGAACTAGCCCATTTTTCTAATTTTTTCAAAAAACAAACTTCGCTAACTCCCTTATCATTTCGATTATAATTAATGGTATTTGATTTTTGCAAACATCTGATTGAAATTTACAAATAGCTCATTTCACTTCATATTTACCTTTGTTCTTTCATTTATAAACAAATATAAAAATGGCAGCAAATACAAAAATAGCCTTAGTAACTGGAGGCAGTAGAGGATTAGGTAAGAATATGGCAATTAGTATTGCTAAAAAAGGAATAGATGTAATACTTACCTATAATAGCAATCAAGACGAAGCTAAAATCGTAGTATCTGAAATTGAAAAATTAGGACAAAAAGCAATTGCTTTACAACTTAATACTGGCGGAGACATAAAGAGCTTTGATGCTTTTTATACTCAAATTGCAACTGTTTTAAGAGACACTTTCCACACAGAACGTTTTGACTTCTTAATCAATAATGCTGGTATTGGAATTAATACTCCTTTCTCGGAAACTACCGAAGAGCAATTTGACCAATTAATGAACATCAATTACAAAGGAGTATATTTTTTAACCCAAAAAGCATTGCCTTTATTACATGACGGCGGGCGAATAATAAATATTTCAACAGGATTATCTCGATTTACTGCACCAGGTTATTCTGCTTACGCATCTATGAAAGGCGCTATAGAAACACTTACAAAATATTTAGCTAAAGAACTTGGCAATCGCAAAATCACAGTTAATGTTGTAGCTCCAGGAGCTATTGAAACCGATTTTGGAGGTGGAGCTGTTAGAGATATCCAGCAGTATAATGATTATGTTAAATCAGTAACAGCATTAGGTCGTGCCGGATTACCTGATGATATTGGCGGTGTCGTAGCATTTTTATGTACCGAAGATGCCCGATGGATTAATGCTCAACGCATTGAAGTTTCGGGAGGAATGAATCTGTAAAACTTCTTTTTCTTAAAGAAATTAAGCTCCTTCAAAACAGGAGCTTAATTAACCTTAAAACGTCTGCAATCAGTAATTTCATTTACAAAATTATTTTAAAATTTTTATCAGACCATAATAACAATACAGTCAGAATACACATTATAAACGAATTGTAAAAATGATTGTACTCGTGATGTGCCATATGAGCTGTAAATGCTCCCACTGCAAAAGGAAATAATAATAAAATTCCAATTGTTTTTATAGGTGGATTAAATAGCCCTATAACAATCAACAAAACACCTATAAACTCTCCAATACCAATATAGATCGTCCAGATCTTGTTAAAACCTAAAGATTCCATGCTTTTCATCATTGATTCTTTTTGAAAAATTTTAAAAAGCGAGGCATATCCAAACACATATAGATAATACAAATAACTAGACCAATGAATAATTGTTTTAATAGTTTCCATTTTTATATATTTTATTTATACAGCAAATATATTTACTAACTTGCATTTATATAAGTACATACAAAATTGTTATGTACTAGTAAAAAAGTAAGTACATATTATGAAAAAAGAAAATTCAACCAATAGCATTAATGAAAAATTTTTAAACGAAACTTGTGGTATTACCTACACACTGTCTTTAATTGGAGGAAGATGGAAAATAAATATATTAAGCTATCTAATAAATGAACACAAACTTCGATATAGCGAATTAAGATCCAGGCTTACTGGAATCTCTGAACGCATGCTCATTTCTAAACTTAAGGAGTTAGAAACTGATGGATTAGTAAATAGAATCGTTCACCCACAAGTTCCTCCTAAAGTAGAATACGAACTAACTACTCTTGGCAAATCTTTTGAAGATATCTTGAATTTAATGGCTGACTGGGGAGATAAAAACCATAAAAAAGACAATACAATGGCCTTATAAAAAACAAAAAAGCATCCACCTGAGGTGGATGCTTTAAATATACTATTTCCAATAAAACATTGAGAATATCTACTCATAAAGCCGAAGCTAGTTCATAAATCTACTAAACGATTGCCAGTATTTATCTTTATAAATCTCATATTCAATATCTACCTGTGAAGCAAATTGGTTTTTGATTTCTTCAAGCACTATCGAAGGCTTTCTAAAGTCTTTACAAGCAAAATAAATCTCTCTTAAACTATCTGCTGTTTCACGGCCTAAATTTAAATATCCTTCTGAATCTTTAAGCTTTACCATTAAAAAATCATCTTCAATTTCATTCAATAAATTAAACATTTCACTATCAGGAAATCCATTATTGTCTTCTCCATTATATCCTATTCTTATAGCTACAATCCAAGGGTGAGATGGTTTTGCATCCCATTCAAACAATGTCGAGTTAATAACTGCCATCAACGGCATTCCATTATTAAGAGTGGCTTCAAGGCTTGCATAACCGTCATTTTCTGTATCATGTCTTACCCCTTCATATTTTTCAACAAATTCTTTTTGTCTCCAAATTAAGAAATCTTTCAGTTTTTCAATAGGTACTAACTCTTTATTAGCTTCAGCTCTACCAATCACATTAATTCTATCAATATTTTCAGTAAAATGCAATTCGCCAAGATAATTATCCAAAAAGATAAATGTTCCATTCGTTATAATTGCTTCATTCTCTTTAGTACAATCTAAATGAACAATTGTAATATCTATTTTATCAGGAAATTCATTTTCATCATTTGAATAAAAAAATAAATTGTCTTTATCAAAAGTAAAACCATTCATTTGTATTCCTAAATTATTAATATCGATTGCTGGCTTTAATGCTGTAATTTTCCAATTAGGAAGTTTAGGAGCTGCATGTACCAATTCTTCTACAAAAACAATATTTTTAATATTACCATCGGCAGTTAAAACTAATTCTGCAGTAGTATCATTCATCATTCCAGCCAAAAAGAAATAGCCTTCTTTTAACTCTCCTAACTTAGGAGATAATTTATCAAAAAAATCTTTTTCAATATTTTCCCCTTTACTCATCACTGCTTCAAAGAAAACTTTTTCGTTTTTTTCAAACCAATTCCAAAAATCAGCGTATGATTTTATAGCGGCGTCCTTTTTTCCTAAAATACTATTGATTAATCCCATTATCGATGCTCTTGTTTTTCTATAAATTATTTTACAGTCGTTATGTATTATTTTACTTTCAAATATAACAAAAGAGCAAGACATTCAAAATCAAATTAGCAAAAAAAAACATCAAAGGTTATTATATAAATCACCCCCTCACTCAGAAGTTTCAAGCTGAAGTACTACATTTTGATATTTTTCACCCAAAGAAAAAACCTGCTCCGCCAAAAACATCAAAACAACAGGAATAATAAAATATTCGACTTCATTCACAACATATAAAAAATAAGTCGTACAAATAAAAATTCGGAAATATTCAAGGTAATAAATCCACTTTCGCTGTTCTAAAAGCGCTCCACAATTGATCAGTGTGATTATGATGAAAGACAAAACAAATATTCTGTCAGATGCATCCAAAGAATCAAAATAATAAGTAAAAATAGTTAGTAAAAACGTACTTATACCAAGTTGCAAATAAAGGTAATTCTTAAATTTAAGTCGGTGACTTGGATTGTCTTTGTCTTGAAGAAAGCGCTTTTCTAGTATTGGACGGATATCTTGATCCATATCGGCAGGACTTCCAAATATGGCATTCCAACGAGCTTTAAATCCTTTAGAACGTTTCCATAATTCATAAATTTCAAAATAATAATGAAAATGCTGCCAAAGAAAACTATAGCTTTTTAAAGGATGCGTTAATCCGTATTTTGGTTTTTCTTCTTCTTCCTGAAAAGTTCCAAAAATACGATCCCAAAATGTAAACATATCTCCGTAGTTTTTATCCAAATATTTCTCATCAGAAGCATGATGAATTCCATGAACCGAAGGCGTGACAAGAACATATTCTAACCATTTTATTCTCTTTATAATCTGAGTGTGCGTAAAAAAAGAATAGGCACCATGCACAATTAACATTGTAATAACCATCTTGGGATGAAAACCAATAAACGGCAATATACACCAAAATCCAGTACGAATAATTGCCTGAAAAGTAGTTATTCTTGCTGCTGCTGTAAAATTAAATTCACTGCTGTGGTGATGTACAATATGTGCTGCCCAGAAAAAATTCACCTCATGTCCCAGCCTGTGATACCAGTACCAAACGAAATCTGTGGCGAGAATTAATCCAATCCAGACCAGGAAATTACTCGGAATATCAAAAATTCTGTAATTATTATAGATGTAATAATACAATTGATAAAAACTTGCTACAATAAAAAGATTAATTAATCGCTCAGCTATACCAATACTTATGTTTGAAACAGAGCTTTCATAATTGAATAATTCAGGTCTATTACTTCGTTGTGCCAATCGAAATTCTATATAAACAAAAAGAAAAAAAGCAGGCATGGCAAAAGCCAAAAAATTAATATGTTCCATCCTAAATACGTTAAAAATATTGAGTAAAAGACATTTCCATTGACTATATACTTACGCAACTAACCAATGCTGTATTTCAAAAAAAAAAAAAAATATCAAAAAAAATACAATATGTAGCCAATGAAAATTATCTTAAACCAGTTTAAAGTCAATTTTAAAAACTCAATTGCTTTTAATTCTGTTTGAATTTTTTCTCAATCAATTTAATTTCTTTTACTTGCTGAACATCTGCCACTTTACGCAAAGCAATTACATAAGCCGCAATACGCGGTGTTATTTTATATTTTACAGAAGTAGCAAAAACAGTTTCGAAGCTTTTCTCTAATATATCTTCCAAACGTTTGTTAATCTGATTGATTCTCCAAGACTCTAAAAGACAATTCTGAAGCCATTCAAAATAAGAAACCGTAACCCCACCTGCATTTGCTAAAATATCCGGAACTACCAAAACATTATTCTCATGCAAGATTCTATCAGCATCTGAAGAAACAGGACCATTAGCTCCTTCAACTATAATTTTAGCACGTACAGATCCCGCATTTACTGCAGTAATCACATCTTCTTTAGCAGCAGGAATAAGAACATCTACTTCAAGTAATAATAAATCTTCGTGTTTTATAGCAACAGCATTTGGATATCCGTTAACGCTTTTATTATTTAAATTATAGTACAAGATAAGCTCTGGAATATTAATTCCTTGCGGATTATAAAAGGCTTCAGAGACATCACTAACAGCAACAATTTTTAGTCCTTTTTCAAATAAAAATAAAGCAGAATGAAGTCCCACATTACCAAATCCCTGAATAGCTGCTGTAGCTCTTGCAGGTCTCAATTTTAATTTTTGAAGTGCCAGAATACTTATAATACTCACTCCTCTTCCTGTCGCTTCTACCCGACCCAATGAACCTCCTGAATGCAAATGCTTGCCGGTTACAACAGAATGAATTGTTCTTCCATGAATTAAAGAGAACTCATCCATTAACCATCCCATTTCATCTGGACCAGTTCCCATATCTGGCGCCGGAACATCTTTATCAGGTCCAAAAATATCTGACAATGCATTGGTATATTCCCTTGTTATTTTTTCTAATTCTGTTTTAGAATGTAATCTCGGATCACAGATAATTCCACCTTTAGCTCCTCCAAAAGGAATTCCAGTAACTGCTGATTTCCAGGTCATCCATGCCGCAAGGGCTTTTACCTCATCTAGATTAACAGCTGTATCATAACGAATACCTCCTTTAGACGGTCCTAAAGCAGTATTATGAATTACGCGATATCCTTCAAAATTTTGTTCTGTACCATTATCAAGTGTAATAGAAAAATTAACTACTATCTGTTTCTCTGGTCTCTGTAGTTTTTGCCTAACCGATTCATCTAATTTAAGAATATCAGCAGCTATATTAAAACGATCAATCATCGATTGAAAAGGATTCTGTTTTACGATTTGTGAACTCATAATTTTATGGGGTTTTAAATTATATTTTTATTAAATAAGTACAGTAATTGAAATGCGAACGGCATAAAAAAACTCTTTCGGAACTGTTACGAAAGAGCATAAATATTATTTTATAAACAATAGCAACTTCTGCAACAGGGAGGGATTTTCATGTGGCAGCTTTGCATCATAATGTTACTATTTATATAATATAATCTCATGTTTATTTTATTACTAACCTTGACTATTTTTATTTTTCACCATTAATAAATTAAGTCCTATTAAGTTTAAAATACTTAACCGCTTAATTTTATTTTATCTCTAATTCTTCTAATTACTTAAAAATGACACAGATTTAAACCTAATTTAATTCTTAGTAAGAACAAGAGCAATACTTAATAAAACTTAACTTCTTAATGATTTATATTATTTACTTTTTAATAATCTTAAATAAAAAATGCTTCTTTAGCTAAATAACCAAACTATAGAAAACCTGTTCATATAACAAATCATACATATAACACATTATAGTATCACAGTCATAAGGGATCGTATTTTGGCTTTCGTTTCTCATTTCTTTTACAAATCTATAAATATATTTCTAATATTCTATAGAATTAGTAGAGTTATTTTTATAAAAATTTAAAACAGACTGAAAAACAATTACTTAATCACTCTTTAACCAGCCTGTAATACTCATCCTTGTATTTTGAGTCACCAATACTTCATGAACAAGTTCATCACTTTTAAAGAAAACAGTTTTACCTTGTGTAGGACTAATTTTTTGATTGTTATTTAACTGATGAATAAGTAGTTCTCCTCCATCACTTTCTTCCCAATTGGCATTTAAATAACTTATCATCGAATATTTTCTGCTAGGATTATTTTTAAATTGATCTAAATGTTTTAAATAAAAATCTCCTTTTTCATATAAAGAATAATGAAATTCATAGCCCGTAATTCCAGCATAACAGCTACTATTTAAATAAGCAATAAATGTCTCAATTTGTACAAAGAATTCATTTTCGAATGCATTATTATGCTTTTTGTCAAGCCAATAAATCGAATCACTACGAATAGCTCCATCATAAGTCACTTTATCTAAATTCCCGACTCCAGCATCGAGCAGTAAACTTTTGGCATTTAAATCAAGAAGATTTTGTTTTAAATTATTTGCCAATTCTGTACTCAAAAAATGTTCGCATATACCTACTTTATTATCTATATAAGTAGCGATCAAAGCCTCAAAGCTATTTTCCATTTATGTTTTTGATGGAATGCAAGTACAACCAACGGAGCAAGGTAGGCTAAATAAAATTTGCGACACTATAATCAGAGATAAATAGTATAACCTTTTTAGAATTAAATTTTTAACGACATAAAAAAGGGCTTGATAATTATCAAACCCTTTCTATTTACTTTATAATTTACTGATGTAACTCCCGTATATATCCTTAAATTCATATCCTTCTGAAAAACGATCCTTACTTAGTTTTTTATATTCAACTAATCCCCATAAAATAAACTCTTTCATAAAATAGTGATCTTCCGCGGGTAATTCAGGTTGGTATTTTTTTAGCAAGACATCCAATGGCTTAATGCCATCAAGTATTTTCTTGTATTCAGCATCCGAACAATCATCTAATAATTCAAAACCACTTTCGGTAAAGAACCATTCGATTGTATCAGTATAGGGTGTTTTTTCGTTTGGCTTCTCTAATTTTTCAATTTTCGGAAAAAATATTGGGAAGAATGTTCGAATTGCATCACCTATTAAATGCTGAGCAACAATCGCTGCTCCCTCCTGCTCTCCTTCATATACTAACTCAACTTTTCCTGTAATAGCCGGAATAATTCCCATAAAATCCGATAAACGTAAACTAGTTTTATCAACACCTACAAGCAATGCACGGCGCTCAGCAGTACTTAATAAATTTTCGTAGGCCGTAATACTCATCCTCGCACTTACACCACTCTTATTATCTACGAACTCACTTTCGCGAGCTTCAAAACTTATTTGTTCTAATAAATCCTTTGCTAAACCTGGCACATATACCAACTCTTCTTGCTCAACATCTAATTTAGCTTCCTGCTCTGTAATTGTTCTGGCAATTGCAACTGTTTCAGGATAATGTGTTAAAATTTGAGATCCTATTCTATCTTTTAATGGCGTGACTATACTTCCACGATTAGTATAATCTTCAGGATTTGCAGTAAATACAAATTGCATATCTAATGGCATTCGTAACTTAAATCCTCGAATCTGAATATCTCCTTCTTGCAAAATATTAAACAGCGCCACTTGTATTCTTGCTTGTAAATCGGGTAATTCATTAATAACGAAAATACAACGATTAGCACGCGGAATCATACCAAAATGTATTACACGATCATCAGCATATGACAATTTTAAATTAGCAGCCTTTATAGGATCTACATCTCCAATCAAATCAGCAACAGTAACATCTGGTGTTGCCAATTTTTCGAAAAAACGATCGTTTCTATGCAACCAGCTTATTGGAGTTGCCTCACCCTTTTCAGAAATTATGTCTTTTGCAAAGCGTGATATGGGATTCAATGGATCATCATTTATCTCTGAACCAGTTACAAATGGAATGTATTCATCTAGCAATTCGACCATTTTACGAGCCAATCTCGTTTTAGCCTGCCCTCGGAGTCCCAATAAATTAATATTATGACGTGATAAAATAGCCCGTTCTAATTCAGGAATAACTGTATTTTCGAATCCATGTACACCATCAAAAACGGGGTTACCTGATTTTATTTTCTCACGAAGGTTATTTCGTAATTCATCTTTGATGCTCTTACTTTTATATCCTGAAGCGTTTAATTCACCTAATGTGTTTATATTATTTATTTCCATATCTATATTATTTAAAAATTGAAAGATTAAATGATTTAAAAATTTATAAAATCTTCAGTTTTTATTTTTTGTGTTTTTTGAATTAAACCTGTAAAATTTGTTTCTAATAAAATCAATAATTAGACGCACTACTGTGAGCCTCTACAGTAAAACCTTTGAATATCTTAAAATTTACTCCGATTCGTCTCAACACTATAGCTGTAAACTGAGACTGAATACTGCAAACTAACGCACTCGCTTTTTCCTATTAGCTTCATAATCTTCAAAAATCATTTCTCCAAGGCCTTTCAATCCCGTATAAAATGCTTTTCCTTGATTTGCTTCGGTAAAATGATTGACAAAACGCTGTAAATAAGGATCATTTGCAATCATAAATGTGGTAATAGGAATATGTAACTTTCTGGCTTGTTGTGCCTGATTATAACATTTATCTACAATATACTCATCTAAACCATTACTATTCATATAGTAAGAACCGTCACGTTCACGAACGCAACTTGGTTTACCATCTGTAATCATGAAGATTTGTTTATTCGTATTTCGTTTTCGGCGTAATAAATCCATTGCCAATTGCAAACCAGCTACTGTATTGGTATGATAAGGTCCAACTTTTAAATATGGTAAATCTTTAATTGCAATTGTCCAGGCATCGTTTCCAAAAACCAAAATATCTAGAGTATCTTTAGGATAACGCGTAGTAATTAATTCTGCCAAAGCCATGGCGACTTTTTTAGCAGGTGTGATACGATCTTCTCCATACAATATCATGCTATGGCTAATATCTATCATCAAAACGGTGCTCATTTGTGATTTGTATTGTGTCTCTTCTACAACCAAATCATTTTCGGTAAGCACAAAGCCATCTACTCCATTATTAATTTGAGCATTACGTAAACTTTCTGTAAGCGAAATTCGTTCAAGCCCATCGCCAAAATGAAACTCACGGAATTCTCCCGTATGTTCATCTCCATTTCCAGCGTATTTGGTTTTATGATTTCCGTTTCCAGAGCGTTTTAAATTTCCGAATATCTGATCAAGTGCTTGTTGTCGTATCGCACGTTCAGTTTTAGCAGTAATCCCTATTCCCGAAGAACCATCTTCTTTTATTTCGTCTTTTATATATCCTTTCTTTTTCAGATCTTCTATAAAATCGTCGATGGTATAATTTTCATCTGTAAGCTTGTATTCTTTATCCAATTCACGAAGCCAGTCTATAGCCTCATCAAAATCACCCGAAGTATGGGTAATTAATTCCTTGAAAATACCAAAAAGTTTTTCAAACGGAGACTGATTTGGAGCTTCGTACGTTTTAAAATAAAAGCCTTTTTTATGTTCCTCTTTCATAATTCTAAAATTACATCATTTTAGAGTGTAGCAAAAACAAACAGATATTAATTTTTAGTTAAAAGATTCCTCTAAAAGCACCTCATAATCAGTATAAAACTACTAATTACTCAAACTTACCTTCTAGATAGTACCAAACATTATTTTCTTGTTTAAAAGTAGAAAACTCATAATGCGTTTGAGATTGTTTATTTTCATCTAAAAAATATGCTTTAAAAGCCACAGTCGTTTCTGTAAAACTAATAATTTCTAATCGTAACCATTCATTGGTCGTAGCCCAATTCAAAATATCTTCTTTCGAATAATATTTTCTTTCAGAGGCATGTGTCGTATCCAATAAATAATCGGCATCTTTAGTAACATAAGCCGAAAAACGAGAGCGCATTAGAGCTAAGGCTGTTGGTGCTTTTAGATTATTCTTGAGATACAAACCACAACAATTATCAAAATCTAAACCTGTATCACAATAACATTTGGAGTTTTCCATGAAAGTATTTAATATTATTCAGCAGTATTTATCTTTTGATGCAATTGATTCAGTAAAACCTGATATTTACTAATCTCGATTAGATCTTCGTCTTCTTCAGAAAAATCAAGTAATTCATCTAAGATATCGCTTACTTCTACTAGTTTATTATTTGCAGATTTATTTTGTTTGGCAGCAATTAAATCTATAATTTCCTGAACACTTTCTTTTAAACCGTTGAATTTATCGTTTTCCATATATTTATATTCTATTTTTCTGATGAAGACTTATCTTCATTAAATTTCTTTACAATTTCTTTTAGTTTCTCCTTACGCGCAATTACAGCCTGTTTTGCTTTATCTTGTGCTTTGTGCAACTTATCGTTGTGTTTCTTGATATTCCTTTCGTTATTCCTTCCCATTATTGTATCTCTTTTTTAATTTCTTCCAATGTTTTATTGGTAAAAATAAGTTCATTTATAATTGATTCTCGCAAAACAGCAATGTCATCATAATCAAAATATTTTGCCCATGAAGTTAATTGCTGTAAATTTCTTATTTGCTTAATTCTTTTTGTTGTATCAAAACTTGTTCTAAGTAATGCTTTATTGTTGTACTCAGGATTATTTTTATGTTGATAATTAACGCTATTTTTATTAAAATCAGCTTCTATATAATACAGTTTATCGATTGTATTATCAGGATAAAAAGAGTTCCATGAAGCAAATCCTAATTTAAATTTAGACTCTGTTTCTGGTTCTAAAGCGATTAAACGCCATTTACTATTGGCCAATCTTCCCCAATGATTTGAAAAACGATACATCCCCAAATCTGAATAATAATAAGTACTCCCTGCCTTACTTTCAAACTGAATTTTCAACCCCTCTACTTCATTCATTGTTACTTCCTGAAAAACACAAAATGTATTTTTGAACGAATTCGGATTTGGTCTAAAGTTTTTTTGCATGTGCAAATATACTCAGATTGTCACGAACTCCCTAAACCAAACAATATATTGATTAACTTTGCTGCATCAAATTTTAAATAAAAATATCATGACAAAAGCTTCTCAAGAAAAAATGTTACAAAAAGGGGTTTATACAGGAATAATGGAGAAGGACGAAAATAATAATTATTTTTGTGGTATATACCTTTTGGATTACAAGATGGCACATGCTAATCACGTAGTTGGAGATTGGATTACTATAAAATCTATAATCGAAAACCCAAGCGATATTAGTTATAATAAATATCCAAAAAAGTCAAAAAACTTTGATAAAGCAAATAATAAACCGGAGCAAAAATAATTCGATTATTTTCTAAGTTTTAATTCTCAGCAGATCCTTTCGATAAAAAACCTATTTTTAACACTTTAAAATCAGTGTTTTATATATTTTTTGAATATTTTTTTCTACGAAAGTAAAAAGTTAAAAAAAAGTGTACCTTTGCAAAAAATTTGTCTTTTTTAAATTAAACAAATATTAATTTAAACCTAATAGACAAGTAGTTATCTTATTTATGAAAAAAATAGTTGAATACCGCAAGTTACTTAATGTAGACAAAACTGCAGAATTAAAAGATTTAAAAACAATCTATCGTAATGCTATGAAAGAATGTCATCCTGACAAATTTCAAGGTAACGACGCTGGTTTAAAAGAAGCAGAAGAAAAAAGTAAATTAGTAATTGAAGCATACCACTTTTTGGTAAGCATCAATCCTGAGACAATTAAGCAAAACTTGCCAGAATACACAGAAACAATCTCTAATTCATCTATTACAGATTACAAATTTGTAGAAGGTAGATTAATTATTGATTTCTCAAATGGTAGTGTATATGAGTACATCAGTGTACCAAAAGCTACTTATGTAAAAATGGTAAATGCAGATTCTCCTGGAAGATTTGCAAAAAGACATATTCTTAACTCTTTTACTTGGAGAAAGAAAACAAATCAAGACTAGTTTTTCTAGTTGTTTTAGAAAAGCATCCCCTCTGGCGGATGCTTTTTTTTTTGCTATAAAAACACACAAAATATTGTTTTATGTTTTGTAATTAACATAAAAACGCAACACTTACCTACTAAAACACCGCAAAACAAACTGATTACAAGCATTTTAACTTTCAGAAAACAATAACAAAATTTTAGGTTACAAAATTATTTAAGTCATATAATTTTAAATACTTTTGTTCCTCAAATCAATTAACTAATTAATAATGAAAAAAATATTTTTTTTACTTACTGCTTCTATAGCAATAATTTCATGCAACAAAGTTAAAGACGGTGAATACCTAATTACTGGTACTGCAAAAGGAATTGAAAATGGGAAAACTATCATCCTACAAACTCAAGATCCAACTACTGGAGCAGCAATCTCTCTTGATACTGTAAAAGTTGAAAATGGAAAATTCGAAATTAAAGGTAAAGTTACTGAGCCTGCATTTCACATATTACAAATACAAGACATTCAAGGACCTGTTCCTTTTATTCTTGAAACTGGAGAAATTACAGTTATTGTAGATAAAGATAGTATCCATAAATCTAAAATTTCTGGTACATACAACAATGATGAGTATGTAAAATTCAACGACGAACTTATGAAAGTTCAAAAGAAATTAGTTGATTTCCAGAAAAAAAACACAGCCACTATGAATACTGCTCAACAAGCTCAAGATACTGCAGTAATCAATGGTTTGATGAAAGAATTTATGAAATTACAAGGTGATGTACAAACTGAAACTAAATCTAAGTACACTACTTACGCTGAATCTCACCCAAAATCTTTCATTACTGCATTAATTATCAAAGGAATGTTAAACGATCCTTCAACGGATTTGAAAAAAGTTGAATCGATCTACGCTAGTTTAGATGAATCTGTAAAGAACACTAAGCCTGGTAAAGAAATAAAAGAAAAAATTGGTCAAATGAAAATGCCTGCTGTTGGTGCTACTGCTCCTCCAGTTGGTAGCGCTAACTGAAGATCAGATTTTTCTGCTCCTAATCCAGAAGGAAAAACGGTATCTCTTAAAGAAAGCTTAGGAAAAGTTACCATTGTAGATTTTTGGGCTTCATGGTGTGGACCATGCAGAAAAGAAAATCCAAATGTTGTAGCTATTTACAAAGAGCTACATTCTAAAGGCCTTAATATTATTGGAGTTTCTTTAGATAAAGATGCCAAAGCTTGGAAAGAAGCTATTGCAAAAGATAATTTAACCTGGACGCAAGTTTCTAACCTAAAATTTTGGGATGAGCCAATTGCTGCTCAATACGGTGTTCAATCAATTCCTGCAACATTTATACTAGATGCATCAGGAAAAGTAGTAGCACAAGATTTAAGAGGCGACGAATTAAGAGCGAAAATTATTGAACTTTTAGCTAAATAATACCAATATTCAGTATAAAACAAAAATCTCCCTAGTGGAGATTTTTTGTTTTATACACCACCCAAAAGTTTACAACTTAAACACCAAATACGGACTAATAACACCACTTATACGAGATTATAATCCATTTACTAGTTAGATTTAAAAACTACATTTAAAATAAAGTAAAACACTGTCATTGAAAACTACGACTGTCATTCGACTCCTCAGAAGAACACTACTGATTACTATGACTAATCAATATAACCAACTTTGTCATACAGACAAAGGAAGGAACTCATAAAATAGCTCCTCAATAGAGACTCAAAGGAGGGAAACTGAAAACTAGAACTGATACCCCTTCAACTCCACTCAAGATAACACTACTGATTACTGAGACTGAGAAATAAAATTATACTATTCTACCTATATTTCAAAAAAAATGCCTTGTTATCATTTTTTATTTTATTCAATACCAATGCTTTAAAAAACAACATAAAATAAACTTAAAATTAAGTGTGTTTTTTGTTTGCAGAATTAAAAAGTGTCCCTATATTTGCACCCGTCAAGCAGAACAACGCAAGACAAAACAAGCTTAGGGGAGATACTCAAGCGGCCAACGAGGGCAGACTGTAAATCTGCTGTGAGAACTTCGCAGGTTCGAATCCTGCTCTCCCCACATAAAAGTCCTGAATTACTTCAGGACTTTTTTTATGCTCAAAAACCAATGAAAAGTTGAATCAATCCAGATGAAACGCATCAACACGAAATAACTTTTACTGATAAAAAGATTCTTGTTGGAATTGATAGTTGGGTAGGAATTCACGAATCGGATTATTCTCGAATACATATTTCAAAAGATTTTGGAAATTCTTGGGAAACAATAACTTTTGATACTAGAAAATTTTTTCTAATGGAAGTAATTTCAAATCCAAAGGAGCAGCTTTATGTTCGTACAGTTGAAAACAAAGTCTACAAATTTCAAGGAACTGATTATAAGAAAGACTGGGTATATGTAAAACGATACCAGAAACGGAATATACAAGAGATATAGTTGATTATCCATCTGGAATCAATGATGAAAGTGATAACGTGAAGCTTTATAAAAAAAGCAAGAATAAAACGGACACGTTGGTTTACTTAGATTTGTGCAGTGAAGCTAGAGAAATAGTTCAAAAAGATAAAGTGGTACATATTTCAGGAACTGGAATAGATAAAAAAACTAGTAAACAATATGGATATTACGGGCAGTTAATAGGTGATAAAACATTGAAACAATATAAATTCCCAGGTTGGTTTACAAATATTAAAAAAACCAAATTTAATGTATATATCATATGTGAAGATGGGGTGTATATTGTAAAAAATGGAAAAATAAAACAACTGTACTAAGTTTAGTAAAAAAATAAGATAATTTTGTTTATTTCTCTTCATTAAAAAAATTGTTGTAACTCCAAATAAGTCAACTTATTTTAGGGCGAGACAATCAATATGCTGACTCCAAATCAAGCTCATTTACAAAATAAAGTGAAATTGAAAAAATGAAAAAAAATAAATCGGAACAAAAGTAATTCTGTTCCGATTTAATTAATTTTATGTGATTAATTCAGTCAACCTTTTTCAGGATAACTCAATGCTATTCTTTATTTTCGATCACATTATCTTTACGGGCAAATGCCTTAGGGACCACCAACTACGCCCAGCACCTACTTTTTAACAAACCGCATCACACCATCGCCCAATTCCGTCCTCACCCGCATTAAATAGCTTCCACTAGCAAGTGTTGTAACATTCACATCGCCTTGGGGTCCGGGTCTTACATTTTCAAGTACCGACTGCCCTAAAAGATTATACACTGTTACCGACTGAACATTAACTTGTTTGGGAATACTGATGAATACCATATCGCCCGCAGGAACAGGATAAAGCGCCAATTTAATCGTTTCAAATGATATAGTATGCAAAGACCTCTGCACCGTCACGACCGAAGTATTTGTCACAACAGGGAGATTGTAGTCAAAATAAATCGAAGCTGTATTCTCTAGCACAGCACCTTCTGTAAGCGAATTCAATGAACGAATTTTAAAAACCAAATAGCCATCATTATTCTCATCAGCAAACCCAAGCTGTATGTTGTTGAACATAAACTCAACCTGATTACCTTGTATCACGCGGGTAGTAAAAGGATGGCTACCGTCTACTGGACTCAAACTAGCGATATCAAATTTAGTGGTATCAATCATATCGGTCACCTTAATGTTTTGCGCCGATGCCGTACCCAAATTCTCGAATCGGATGCGATAATACATATAATCACCTACATGTTCCGGACGCAGATAGTCACCTCCGAGGCAAATCTTATCATTAGGATCAAACGAATTTACTACCGTTTGCTCCAATGTCGCTTCATCATTTGTCGTAACTTCGTCTTGAGCAATGTTTGCCACTGCTGAAAATTTCAATACATCATTGGCATTCAGTGGTGGCGTATCGGTAGGGGTGTTTAAGTTTAGTTTTACAATATATTCAACTTCAGATAACGGCAATAAACCCTCAACATTCCATGTCACCGAGCCAAAACCTGCGCTTGCAGCCAAAGGGGTACTTTGGATATATTCCGCCGTAGCGGCATCGTACGTAAATCGTACAGTACCTGTTGCCGTTTGATTGCCATTGTTCCTAACCAAAACTTTATAATAGGAGTCAAAACCTGGTCTCGCTCTGTCAATTGGCTCTATTACAACCGACAAATCATGGTGGCTTCCGACTGCGGTCACACAGAAATTCTGGTTTGCATAATTCGTTGCCGATGGCATATTCAGACTGATACTTGATGGCGAAACGCTGAACCAAGTCGGATTGTCAAGTATAGGCGTGATAACACTTGTGCCATTTTTGAGCATGACGCCATGGTAACCATTGGAACTGGAATAATAAGAACTTTGGTTCGTACCGTTCACCAGTTTGTACTTAAGGTACGGAAATCCAGGATCGGCATCGGTACACCCATTATTTTGCATGTCAAGTCGGGTATAGCCGTTTACAAGATAGCTATCAGTACCGAGCAAGCGAATCATGCTGGTCTTATTATACTGACCTCCAATATTTCCATAATCACCACAGTGCAAGATCATACCATTAGGTTGCTGCAAGACCCTGCGCACTTCCGAGTATTCTGAAATCGTAACGCTAGTACCAGCCGTCGATGGCGAAAAAGAATATGTTACTGAACCGTTTGGTAACAGCATAGCAATACCATAAATACTGCTCGCGCTAAAATTACCTCCAATCAGGATATTGCCGTTAGGTCGCACCAAAATGTCATTTACCACAGGTTCTGTGTCATATATTGGGGATGTAAACGTGTTGTCATAACTTCCGTCGGGGTGCAGCCGTGCTAAGCTCTTAGAATTGTTGCCGTCGCATGTATCGAACCTTCCGCCCACCAGTATTTTTCCGTCAGGCTGTAATGCCAATGAAGACGTATAACCATTCCGACCTATAAAACTTGTGCTGATATCAAATGTTGGATCTATTGTGCCGTTGGCATTTAGTTTTTCAATATGGTAGTACGTAACCGCCCCTCCTGGATCTAACATTGAGCCGGCTACAATCAACTTGCCATCTGGCAATACCAATACGGCCCTGCAAGACTGTATTTCGGGATGCTCATCATAAAAAGTGGTATCTAAAGCACCATCGGCGGTCAGGCGAAGCAGTTTTTTAGAAGAGTCATTTCCAACCAGTAGCTTCCCGTCTGGCAACAAGGTCAAACAGTAGATATAAGAAGATGCTGGCAAAGCTGGTGTGTCGAAGGTTGTATCAATACTACCGTCGGTGTTCAGTCGAATCATAGGTTTGATTACACCTGCTACAGTAAATTGGGAGCCCAATATAATTTTGCCATCAGACTGTATCAGTATCAGACATTCATGCCTATTTGCCGTATTATCGGTCAATACCCTAAAAGCAACATCACTCGAACCGTCTGCATTGAGTCGTTCTATGGTTCGCGTCCATCCCGTATCGTAATCATATTGGGTAGCCTCAATGACAATTTTGCCATCGGACTGAAGCGCCATATCGTTGACTTGTTTTTCATAATTATTCCAAACCGTAGCAGGAATAAATCCCGGATCGGCACTAGCTGCATTTTGCGCTTGAAATAAAGAAGGAAGCAATAACAGTGAAAGTAATAGTTTTCGCATATTTCAGATTTTGGCTAAAGATAGTAAAGTAATGAAAATAAACGCATTTAAATTGCAAGTGGAGTTGCTGCCTTTTTCGCGATTAAATGCTTAGGCAGTATTGATGAGAAAGTGCAAAAAAGAAGCATATAGCACTTGGAGGTGATACCTTTTTTGCCACAAAAAGCTAAGGCGGTTTTAAAATATTGATTAGATTTTAAATTTATAAATTGTAAGAAGAAATAATTACAAAACAACTCATCACTCAATAAATTTGAAACCAAGGAAAATACTCGAAAAAAGTGGCCGTTGGAATTTAAAATTTGTGCCGTCACAATCAGTAATCAATATAAAAGTGTATTGACTATATCCCAAAAACCAATGAAAAGTTGAATCAATCCAGATCAAACGCAAAACTTGGGAATTAGATCAAAAGATTAGATAATCTGAATAAGAAGAAACCCACTCAAATGAAAAAGTAAATAAACTGTATTCATTTTTCATATTTAGACATAACCAAAGAATACTTAAATAGTTTTCCTAAAAAAAGACCATGTAGCTTTATCAAAATCTATACAAAATTCTTCATCAATAAAAAAATATCTGTATTTTTATCGAGACAACTCATAAAGTAAAGCATAATTAAATATATCTTTTTTCTGAGATATTTAAATATTAAATTTCACCTTTTAGCGCAATTATTTATTCCAAATTATTGATTGAGTTCTGGTTGGTATATAAAATTCTCTAAAAAAGATAAAGTGCCTTAATATTTATGCTACAAAGAATGTAGTAAGCCTAGTGTCATATTGCTAAAATCAAACTAGAAACTACAAAGTAATTTAAAATTAAAATATGATAAAAAAACTCATTTTCTTTTTCATGTTCTGTTCCTTCCATTTGTTTTCACAAAACAATATAATAACAGATCAATTAATTGAACAGTTGGATAGTTTAACCAGAAATAATACTTCTGACGTAGTATATCTGCAAACTAGTAAAAATATTTATGAAACAGAAGAGGATGTTTGGTTTAAAGGATATGTTTTGGATGGAAACTATTTTATGCCTTCAGAGCGAAGTAAAATATTGTTTGTTCAATTAATAGAAGACAAAACAGATAAGGTTGTTTGGGAAAAGAAGTATGAAATAGAAAAAGGCTTTGTCAATGGCCATCTATTTTTGGATAGTAAATTGCCAGAGGGAACTTATTCCCTCGTAGCTTACAGTTCTTTTTCCTATACAAAAAATACAAAAGAATTTTATGCTGTAAAGAAATTCGAGGTTTTAAAATCAATAAAGAGTAAAGCTATTGCTAATCCAGTTCAAAAAGAGAGCGCTTTGCAATTTTATACTTTTCCTGAAGGAGGAAACCTAGTCTCAGGAATTAAGACTACGCTGGCATTTAAGGCTGTCGATTCAAATGGCTTGCCTGTGAATGTTTCGGGTAACTTGTATGAAAACAATGTCCCTCTGCTTGATTTTAAAAGTAGTCATGCAGGGATGGGAAGCTTAGTTTTTACACCCAATGTAAATAAAAAATATTATATTCAACTCACGACACCAGTATCTAAAGAGCAATATCCTTTGGCAAAAATATATCAAAGCGGTAAAACATTACAATTAATAGAGCAGACAAAAGAAGATTTAATTTTTAAAGTTTCGCAAAGCGCGGGTCTAAATGAAGAAAACGTATGTCTAAGATTGCAAATACGAGGAATGGTTTACTCCATTGCAAGAGGCTTGTTAAAAAAAGAGTTAATAATTAAGTTTCCCTTAAAAGATATCCCGCAGGGCATTGCAGAAATCATCCTTTTTAATGAAAATTCTGTTCCTGAAGCAGAGCGATTAGTTTATATAAACTCAGACCAAAAATTAAACATTAAGGTCGAACTCGATAAAAAAAATTACGATACAAGAGATAAAGTAACTCTAAAAATAAAAGTAACAGACCAAAATCAACAGCCCATAGTAGCCCATTTAGCACTTAGCATCTACGATGAATTATACAAAAACAAACGCGACTCAAAAAACATACTTACCCACTATTTTCTTTCTACCCAATTAAAAGGTAATATTTATGATCCCGAATATTATTTCAACGAACAGAATGAAGATCTAAAACAGTCATTAAACCTATTATTACTTACTCAGGGATGGCGAAGTTATGTGTGGGAAGAATCCAATTTAAGAGAACAGGGCACTCCCCAAAGACCGATTGTTTTTGACGAACTAAAAGCTAAAATCAATTTAAAAAACCCCGATTCAAAATCAAAAGAACCACAGCCACAAGGTGTAAAAATATTTTCTTCCGATGAAAAAAAAGGAACCGATTTTTTAATTGCAGATGCAAACGGAACTTTTACTATTACGCCAAATGATTTAAAAAAAGGAGAAGGAGGCTATACATATCTGAAATTGATTGCTCCTCAAAATTCTAAATACAGCATTAATGCCAAGGATTTTTCGTTTGAAAACATCAATAAAGAGCGCAAGATCAAAACAACTATTTATCCAATACCAGCAGAACTGGAAATCAAACCAGAAGTTTTACGAAAATTTGAAGATCGTCCAGAAATAAACAAATTGAATGAAGTTTTGATAACTTCAAAAAATAAAATAATATTTCGGGACAAATTCATAGGAAAACTAGACAGTTTAGCCAAAGTAAAGCCTTCTAATGATTATGTGTGCGAAAATGGGATATTAAACTGCCCTAAACATCCACCTTACCCAGGTTATAAAGCTGTTGCTGGTAATAACGAACAATTAACTGAATCGGAACTTCTATCAATGTTCAATACTATTGCAATCAAAGGTTTTTATGGAAAGAAAGTATTTTACGAAGCATTTTATGACGATGTAACATTGAATGATCCTATTCCTGATTACCGTAATACTTTGTTTTGGAAACCAGATATTATTACTAATGAGCAAGGAGAAGCAACTGTAACCTTTTTCTGTTCGGATATTAACACCTTGTTTTTAGGAAATATCGAGGGTGTAAGTGGTGATGGTTTATTAGGTGCTGAAAATTTTCAATTTGCAGTAAAAAAGAAATGAATTAAAATTTGATAGGCAATTATAGTATACAAGAAAAAGAATATAATAGCCCTATAATATTAATATCAACTTTTCTCTTACGCTTAATACGCTCTATGTAATCATATGCACAAAATAAAATTATTAAATAACAAAAGAGAAACTACAACGCCCAATAGATTTCCCAAAAATATAAACCAGGCGTATTGAATACTTCAAGTTTCAAATCTTCTATACATTAGAAAGTCATAAACTTGATTGAGCTTTATCTTTTTTGAGGTATTACAATTGCCATTGCCTCATAAGCTCTTTAGGTCGTTTAAAAGTATATTTCAAATGAAATTGATGTGAACTTGGAGCATACTTAGCAATTGAATTTAAGTTATAATCATAAGCGTATCCCACATGAAAGTCTTTTAATACATCAAATCCAATTAATCCAGTCATAGCATTATCCCAACGGTAAGATACTCCAAATCGGAATGATTCTCTATACTCAAAATTTAGTACAAAATCAATTGCTAAAGGAACTGTTCTAACATATTTTGCTAATATCGAAGGCTCAAATATCAACTCACTGTTTAACTCCATATTATATCCAGTAGTCAAAAAGATATTTGGCGAACTGTAAACAGTTGAACCACTTATTGTAGGGGGGACATATCTAGCATTTAATCTAACAGAATCAAAGCTTTAGCAAATCCCTTTATTTTATTACATTCGTAATCCCAAAAATAAAACACCAAATACTCCTTTAAAAGGTCACTTGTTTTTTACTAATTAAAATAATATCGAAAAACCTTTTGTATATTTTGTAAATAGGTCGATTGCAATCAAGACTACGAGAAGAAATATAAAAATCATTAAATAGGTAATCCTTTGGGCTTTTTTATCAAATTCAAAAGTGGTAGGATTTATAAAATAATCAGCGTAAACAGCCTGAGAAATTTTTAGGTGCGGAAAAAATAAAACAGCACCCTGCAGAAAATGACCAATTAACTCATATTTATTTTTCGGGATATAAGTCATTCCATTGTCTGGTTTAGAAAAATGAATCGGAATCTGCTTACCATCTTTAAAACCAAAAATATATCCAGGAGAATATTTTGTTCCAATTTTCCGATCAATATCACTTACATAAACTTCTTTACTCCGCTCCAAGTCTTTGTATAAAACACTTTGAATTGTACCATCAAATTGGTGGTGATGCATACCATATTCATCTACAGAAATCGAGATGACTTTTTTAAGTTTATGGCGTTTGTAATTCTTGTAAAGAGCCCAAACACCCCAAATAAATAAAGGGAAATAAATAAGATTGAAGATTATCTCACCTGTAGATAAAGGGCTACCATACTCCAGTTGAATACTTAAAGGAATTCCAATAAATAAAGCTAACATTGCGAAACACAAAATTCCAAACAGCATATGCATCAATATAGTAAAAACCAGATTGCGTTCAGAAGATATTTTGGGGAAATTTTCTTTGTTATAAATCATTGACTACTTATTACTAAAAAAATTATTACAATTCAAACAGCTCACTATCAGTGAAAAATTCACATTCTTAAATAGCTTATAAAAGACTTTGTCGCCTTTGTCAAATCTAAACAGAATAAATCAAAAAATAAAACTATAGAATAATTTTTCTAACCCTATGAGAAAAAACTAATTTTAAAATAGTTAAAACGGAATTGTAATTTTCAATCTAATACTTGATTCTTTTTTTTCTTATTTACATATATAATTTTTTAAAGTCTGATGTTTATGAACAAATAAATGCTCAAAATAACGCTCTTAAATTTATCAAAAACAAAATTCACCATAATGTTAATACACTACTAAATACCACCAACAATTATACATTTTTTTTATTTTATTTTAAAAATTTGTTATTTAATTCAATTTATCATACTATTGTACGACTAAAAACAAATAAAAATGGAATTAACTTTACTAAAACCAACCCCAATAGATAAAGAAGTCGTTTGGGACAAAAAGCAATTAATAATGACCAAAACAGATCGATTTGGCAATATCGAATATGCCAACGAAGGATTTGTGAATGTATCGGGTTATGAGGATTATGAATTGATGGCTAAACCGCATAATATCATTAGACATCCGGACATGCCTAAAGTCATTTTTAAAATTTTATGGGAAAACTTAAAAGCAGGTCGTAATTTTCATGCTGTAGTTAAAAACATGGCTAAATCTGGAAGATATTATTGGATGGTTACTGATTTTGAAATTAGTAAAGATAAGAATAATGAAATCGCAAATTTTTTAGCAAAACGTAAAGCGGTACCTGAAGAGGCTTTGCAGAAGATTAAGCCTTTATACGAAAGATTACTTCAAATTGAACTTTCAAGTGGTGTTGATGCTAGTGAGAAATACCTAATTGGTTTTCTAGAAGAGAAAAAAATGACTTATGAAGAATATATTAAAGATACTTTTGGTAAAAAAGGCTTTTTTAATAAAATATTTAGTTAGCAATTCAGAATCTTCAAATTCTCCATACCTGCTAGGTTCTTTAAAATCAGTCAAATTATAAACTGATAAACTGATAAACTGATAAACAGATTACTATAGATGATAAATCGAGTAAATAATTAACCTAGACAATCAGTTAGAATTATATCAAAAATATCTTTTTTATCACAAGATCTAAATCTGTCTATCTAAAATTTATGATTAAACAGTTTAAAAAATGATCTCTAAGGTTTTCATTAAGATCTTAAATTCATGATTTAAAAATAAAAAACAAGGTCTTAATAACTATTATTTAGACCTTGTTAGAAAGTCCTGTTACTTCTGTCACATAAAAACAGAAATAAAGAAGCTTACACCAGCACGTTTTTTTGTTTTATATTACTCTTTTTATAAAAGATTCGTGTTAGCTTTTCCAAGCATTTATTAATTCTTTTGAGAAAACTGATAATGATTTATAATCTTTCTTTGTACTAAACCCAGTAATTGCTATTCCAAATTCAAAAAAGACTTTAAAGCCTACTGTATTATACGGTTTTTCTATTTTTGTTAATTCTTTTATGGCTTTAGGATCATTAAAAATATCCATTCCATCATATAACACAGAACAGTTATCAATAAAAGAAACTTCATCTACTAGTCCTTTTTTATTAAGCCTTACTTTAATAGTTCCCCAATCTAAAGTAGTTCTCTTTGAAAAAGAAACTGAAACAAGATCAGGCTCTTTAGAAAAAACACCAACTAAATCTGTCTTAGTCATTCCGAACTTTATATCTCCTACAGAAATATAAGGAATTAAATCATAAACTTTACTCATAATTATTTTGAATATGCGTTTTTTTTTTATCTTTTAGACTGAGCATCAGTAATCAGACCTATCTTATTAGCACGATCAACAAGCCCAAAAATATCTAACCATGCATTACTGTCCTCTACATAATTATAAAACCCGAACTCTCCACTTAGTAGTCCAATTGGATCCTGACTTATGTAGCGCCCATCCTCAGGGTCATAGTAACTATAGCGATTATAACCAAGTCTTCTCTCTACTATACTTTCAATAAATTACCAAAACTTATTATTGTACAACTCAAAAATAGCTTATTTTTCTTTCAAATAAAAAAAACCAAGCAGTTAACACAATAAAAATAGACTTTTATATACAACACAAAACCCGCTAAATCAGTGGATTTTGTCGTTCTATTCTCTTAGTGCATAAACTAGAAACTTACAATTGTAAGTGCATTACTCGCATTCTATTCTATCAAAAATTAAAAATTCTTTTGCTTTTTCTAAAGTTAAAAGTGTATCCTTTAATTTTTCATTAACAATACAGGAGAACCCACCATACTTATCCCAATCTTTTAAAAAAAAACCATCTACTTCCATAGGTATTTTTGATTTATCTAAAACTAAAGTGCTAAAAAACTCAAAGCTTGCTTTAATCGATTTTGATTCATTAATGCAGTTAACAGCAGTTGTAAAATTGAGTAATAAATAAGAATCTGAAAATTTCCCTCTAACATTAACCTCGTTGAACAAGATTCCTTTTATATCAGTAAAAACAGCTCTGTTTAGTACGCTTTTTCTTACAAACAAAATTCTTTCGATAACACTAAACTCAGCCATTTTTTTTTTAAAAAAATCAGATTCATTCAAAACTATACCTTTGTCATTTAATGCTTCAATAGTAAAACTATTTTCTATATTTTTAAAATATGCAACGGTAAACTTGGTTTCTTCTTCGTTTATAAAAAAACGTTCTGCATAAGTAAAATATTTTCTCCAAACTTTTTTTTCTCCAGTTATTCGTAATTTATAGTAATCCATTTTTAATATGTTTTCGTAATAATTTTATTCATTTCACTTCCAACTTGAGTACATTCAGTTTTCATCTTGGCCAATTCAGTTTCAAAACCAGCATCACCTCCCTTTTTACCAGCTGTTTCTAATCTGTCAAAAATATTTTTATGAAAATCTTCCTCATTGTGAGGTCCTTTATGGCCTACTACGTCTACTTTATTTCGTGGATCATTTAGAATATCTTTACGCTCTCTGCCATTTTTAAATTTACCAAATCCATGTTTTCTAAAAAGATCTCTAAATTTATGTTCCCAATCGTCATGCTTATTAGTTGCAATATGATGAGTTGGAGCATAGGCCGAGAGTCCTAAAACATCTATCCATGCATTGGAATCCTCTACATAGTTATAAAAGCCGAGCTCTCCAGATGCCAACCCAATCGGGTCCTGACTGATGTACCGTCCTTCCTCAGGGTCATAATACCTAAAACGATTATAGGCAAGGCCTGTCTCTGCTATACTTTCAATAAATTACCTACTGTCTATCAAGGAGCTTGCTACTGTGTAATTTCAAAAGTAGCTTATTTTTCTTTCAAATAAAAAAGAAAACACAACAATTAGAACAATAAAAATTGACTTTTATATAAAACAACAAAACCCCGATTGCTCAGGGTTTTGTGTCGTATTTCTTTGCGTGCACAAGCTAGAAGATTGCGTCAGCCTTTAGATTTGTGAAATAAAATATTTATGAATACTTTCATTACCATCATTTTCTAGTGCTCCCATTTTTGCACTTCTACCGTAATTATTTTCATGGTTTACATCTGCACCATTTTCAATCAGTTTTCTAATAAAATAATCGTCGTTTATTCTTTGCCACCATGTTACAGCTGTTGATAAAATATTGTTACCATTTCCATCGGTTGAATTACCATCTGCTCCAACCTCTATTAAATAATCAAAAAAATCTTTTTTAGAAAGAAGAACAGCTATATGTAACGGACTCATTTTATTTCTTCCATTTACTTGTTTTTCATTAATGTCAATCCCTTTTTTTATTAATAAATCGATAATTTCTTTATATTTTTTGCTGTTTTCATTTGAAAACCCTCCTCCAATAAAATAATGCAGGATATTTCCATAATTATCTTTTTCGTTGATGTCAAAATCTTCCAAAGCTTTTTTAAACTCTTCGAAACTATTATTTATTAAAACTAATTTTAAGTCCTTAATATTCATGCTAATTATTTTTACAAATTAATTTATTCCAATCCTTTAAATGTACCACCGTCGATTGAACTTTGTGTTGCACATTCATATCCTAAATTGTCAATATTATTATAGTCATCTGCAACTTCTTTTCTGGTTTTCGTGTGATTATCAAGGTCGTCTTGGTCTATTTATAAAAACACAAAACCCCGATTACTCAGGGTTTTGTGTTTTTTTATTCTTTGTCGATTCTCTTTGAGGGCACGGAAAGAATTTCCGCGCTATCGTTGTGCATATCCGAGCAATCGGGTTAAAGAATTAATCAGACAATTTCAAGAAGTAGAAAAATTAAACCCCGAAGAAAAACATCTTGTTAAAACTTTCTTAGATGCCTTTATTACAAAAAAGAAGATTCAACAACTCGCTTTATAAAACGACAAACCCCGCTAAATTAGCGGGGTTTGTATTTATTATCTTCTCAGTGCGAACTCAGAAACATTCGCACAGCACTTATAAAGAACTCTTCGCAGAGCGGGGTTTAAATCCAGATTCTTTAGCTTTTTAAATAATTTCTTATCGTGCTCACAA
Source organism: Flavobacterium sp. EDS (assembly GCF_020991525.1). Lineage (NCBI taxonomy): Bacteria > Pseudomonadati > Bacteroidota > Flavobacteriia > Flavobacteriales > Flavobacteriaceae > Flavobacterium > Flavobacterium sp. EDS. The sequence goes on along the minus strand of NZ_JAJMOZ010000016.1, from coordinate 32,213 downwards.
GCGGAACACTTATCTCATGGTGTTTTAAATAAAATCTTTTATTTGAGCTGTTTCAGAAGAATGTAATTCCATAAATTCTTCAAATGAATTTGCAATAACTTCAATCTCTTCATATTCAGGCTCTCTTCCATAAACAATTTTTCCAATATTCGCTCCCTTAATACCAATTCCTAGATATGAATATCCATTTTTTACAGAGATAAGAAAAGGTAAATATTTTTTCCAAAATTTAACAATTTCATTTCTTTCTTCATCATCTTCAGCACATTCCAAACTATCAACTTCAAAATCATTCCATAAAAAAGCACTTTTATCAGTTCCTAAATTTGAATAATCAATTAATGAGTTAAACCATACAGTTTCCTCTTTATTAGTCAGTTTATTAAATTTTTTTAAAAAAAGTATATATGAAATATCAATATTTTTCAATTTTCCATCAGCAATATTTTCTAAATTATAATCTTGTTTATCCATAGGATCATAAATCCACTTTTTTTTAATTAGCTCATTAATATAGTCTTCTATTTGCATATTATTTCTATTTTTTATTATAGCCTGTACTTTTAAGCCTTTTTATTAATTGTCTTTGCATTTTTGTAGCTAAAGAATGTAACGGATTTTTTATTTTCCGTGTTTCATTCGTTATTGTAAGTTTTTGCCCCTCTGGACCATCTAGAGCCAGTCCATGCGGATGATGTCCTCCGCTTTCACCTTTCTTCTTTCTTATATCATCGACAGTAGCTTTATCAACATATTGTATTTTGGTTTTATCAGGATCAATACCTTGCCATTGGGGATTATTTTTGAACTCATCTCTAAAATTTTGCAATAATTCAGGTTCATCTTTTAATAACTCTGCAATCGTAATTCCATCTAATCCAAAAACATCAATCCACGCATTGGTATTATGAACATAGTTATAAAACCCGAACTCTCCAGAAGCCAAGCCAATTGGATCCTGACTTATGTACCGTCCTTCCTCAGGATCATAGTACCTAAAACGATTATAGGCAAGTCTTCTCTCTACTATTATCTACTGTCAAAGAGCCTACTATTACGATATTTCAAAAATAACTGATTTTTCTTTCAAATGAAAAAGAAAACACAAAACACATTAGCACAATAAAACATTATCGCTATAAAAGAACAAAACCCGCTAAAATTAGCGGGTTTTGTTCTTTTAAATTACTTTGCGTGCACAAGCTAGAAACTTGCGCAAGAGAGAAAAACATCGGGATTACTTTTCATTTATAGATTTGTAAATATCCTGTAACTCTTTTGCATATTTTTTAGCATTAGGAATACGCATTTTTTTTAAATATTTCTCTAATGAATCATCCCCTTTTTTTATAAGAATTAATTCGATTAAATAATATATCAAGAATGTCATTGAAAGTCCTAATTCTTCTACAACTTCATCTTCATCACCATCATCTGAAATCCAATCATCATCTTCATCTTTTTCATCTGTACTATTTAAAGTTGTTAATTTTTTCACAGAAAAAGAAATTACTTCATCAATATTTTTAACTAAAAAGTCCAACAGTTTTTCTTCGCTTTGATCTGCCTTCTTGATAGCTTCCTTTGCATACTGTATTGAAGACATATAATTATTTGTATCAATTTTTTTATTTGATTTCTCTACTATTTCAAATATTACTTTTATATAAATCTTATTTTCTATCATAATTTAAATATTTTTATTTAGGATTTAGACCTTCTAAAATTTTTATCAATTTTGTCCCAACATGTCGATATTTATCCATTGAAGCATGTCCCCAAGGATTTGCTTCTGTCAAATTCCAAGATTCATGAGCTTTTAATGAGCCTCCTCTTTGTTTTAAATGAGTATGTTCAAGTTCCATAGACACATATTTAGTACTTCTGTTTCCTAATTTATCCTCTACAATAACTTTAATCTGTGGAGAATTGCCTTCTCTAATTCGTTGTTTATTTCTTTCAGAAAACCTACCAGGATTTGCTTCTAATTCGTCTGACCAGTATTTTTTCCTTGCTTTAGTCCATGCGGCTTTATAAGCATTACTTGCAAGTCCTAATTCATCAATCCATCCATTTGTATCATGAACATAGTTATAAAACCCGAACTCTCCAGAAGCCAAACCAATCGGGTCTTGAGAAATATACCGCCCTTCCTCAGGGTCATAGTACCTAAAACGATTATAGGCAAGTTCTATTTCACTATCATAACTTTGTCCCTGATACAAAAATTGGCAAAAGTTTTCAAATCCAGTTTCTTTTAAAACTTTACCGTTACTGTTTAAAGAACGCTCCCAAATAAGTTTTCCATCATCAGCATACGCTTCTATTGGTGTACCTAAATGGTCATTTATTATGCTATACTGTTTATCTTTTTTTATTTTGGCTATTGGAGAAAAACTATCTTCCTCAAATACCCATGTTATAATATTGTCTGAGAGTACGTCTTTAGTCGTAAATGTTTTCCATTCGTGCAAAGGCACATTACCATCCCAAGCAAAGTTAGTAAATGTTTTTTTATAATGTTTGTATATTCTTCTGCCCAAGGCGTCGTATGCAAAATTTACATAGTCACCATCGGGGCGTTGTACCCTTTTAAGCATTCCTGTGGCGTTCCATTCATAAAACCAATGCTCTTCTTTAAAAGAAAAAATACTTCCTGTTTTTTTATATTTTTCTATTAAGTTACCAAGATGGTCATATTTGTAATGCCAACTGCCTTTTTTTTCTAATTTCCCATCTCGGGTATACGTTCTATCCTTTTTTTCGGGTGTTTCGTATAGGTTTCCTTTGCCGTCCGGATATCTGTTTTGGATACTTCCATCGGCATATTTTGCTTCTGTTAAGTGCCCGTTTTTGTTATATGCAAAATTAGTTACACCTGTGGTAGAGTCTATTATTTGTCTTAATTGGTTGTTTATTCCCCATTGGTATTTTCGGCTTTTAACACGTTTACTGGCATGTCCTACAAGTTGTTCCGTTGGTCGTCCTAGCGCATCTCGGTTGGTAGTTTGTTGTATGTTACCTGGTAGTAAACGTTGTATTTCTAGTCCCATTTGGTCATAACCAAAAGTGCTTTGCCAGTCTTCTTGGGTTTTCATTTTGCTTAACTGCCCCAACTCATTATACTCCAGATCCAGGTTAGCTCCTAGATTACTTTTCAAATTGGTACGTTGTCCTACTGCATTATACGTATTGGTTATAATGGTACCATTTTGTGTTTCTTGTGTAATATTACCTAAGGTGTCGTAGGTAAAGGTTACCTCACTAGCTGGGTTTATAGCACTGATGAGTAAGCCTGCTGGATTATAATCAAAGAGGTGTTCTATGCCATCTGTGTAGGTAATCTTTTGTATGTTGCCTAATCTGTTATACTCATAATTCGTTTTGGCATTTTGAGCTAGAGTACTTTCGTGGTTTTCTATTTCTTTTTGCAGAACATTGCCCGCAAGATCATGTTTATACAGGCGCACTACATTGTCAAACGGACTTTCTTCGACTACATTACCTACGCTGTCACGCTTAAAAGTGTAGGGCTGGTGGTCGTTTTCTATTCGTATCAACTGTTCTTCTTTATTGTAAAAAAAGAGAGTCTTTTTTTGGTTTTGATACCTACCTGTCATTTTCCACATCCCTTTGTAAGTGTAGCTTACCTCAGTCTGAGCATCATTGTATTGCAACAGGTTGTCTATACCATCGTATTGTAATTTTATCTCATTCCCATCAAAATCATCTACTTGGGTTACTCTACCTAGTAGGTCATAAAACAGTTTTTGTTTAGCGTCTTTTGCGTTTTGTGTAGTAATATTTCTTCCTAGAGAATCATAACTATATAAGGTTATAGCACCTGTAGGTTCTGTTATTTGTATTAAGTTATAATTTTTGTCATACTCCAAAAGTGTTTTATTACCCAAATAATCTATAATAGTATTAGGTAAACCGTTTTGGTATTCTATTTTGGTTTTGGCATTATTGGGGTTGGTAACTTCTATAGTGTTCCCATTAGAGTCGTATTTCCATTTCCATTTTCCACCCAATGACGTTTCTAATAAACTTGGTAGGTTCTTATGCAAAAAGCTATAGTCTGTCGTTTCAGTCCCCCCCATTGGGTTGGTGGTTTGTATCTGGTTACCACGATTGTCATAGCCATATAAATAGGCATTTTCTAGCGGGTCAGTTTCAGAAAGTAGTTGATTGTCTTTGTCGTAAAGCCACTGATTTATAGCTCCATTAGGATCAATACGTTTGTATACGAGTCCGTTTTTATGGTAGTACTCAATGTCATGCCCTCGGCTATCGGTTACAATCGTTTTGCCTTCTTCAAAAAATAATTTGTGGTTGTAAATATCTCCATCTCCCCAAGTGTGTACACAGCGCGCTCCAGGTGCTGTACCATCATACTCAAAATACCAATTAAGACCATTACGCCAAATTTCTTTGGTCATTAGCCTGTCTTTATATTCAAAGAACATACTATCGTTCTCAGCATTGGTCTGTTTTACAAGGTTCCCTATTGCATCATACTCATAGGTGGCAATTGCAAAAAACTGGTTATATGCCGTTGGATGCGGTGCCGTAATGGTTAGTATTCTGCCTTGGTTATCGTTAGTAACTGTAAGTTCTCGATGAGCTGCATCGGTTATTTTGATCAAAAAACCATTAGTATCATACCCAAAAAAAAGAGCAAATCCATTGGCATTGGCTACAGTTTGCAGAAGATGCAAGTCGTTGTAAGAGTTGGGAGTAAAATAATAATATAAATTTTCTTTTATATCCCAAAGGTACAGGCGATTGGTATCGTCTACAAAAAGTTCGAGTTGCTCTGCTTTATTAAACGTTGGTTTTTTTAGGCTAGGTTTTTCAAAAGCAATGGGTCTACCATCGGTAAGCCTTACGGTAACAGTATTGGTATCATCGTCTACATGCATTGCCATATCATAAGCATGGTGCCATCCATTCCCTAGCGGGCCTTGATAATCTGATTTGCTATAATAGGTACGTTCCCATGATAAAGGTATGGGACCAGGCAAGAAAAAATCTTCTTCATCCGTAAAAAAGTTACCTGTCGCTACATCTACAGGGTGACCTGTAACTGTACAAATTCCTTTGTGCAGCATATTTTGTAGCTTACCCGAACCAATTTTTTTGTTGACTAATTTGTGCATTTTCCCTCCTACAAATTTTCCCAGCGTTGCTCTTAGCATTTTTTTGAGCATTGTAATTGGGTTAAAAGGAGCAGGAACAGGATTCGTAATAATTAATCCTGATGTGGGGATGGGTATTATTACACTCGTAGGCAAAAATAGTTTTAACCCTATCTTAATTGAATCGTCCTTATTTTTTGTAGGACGAAAAGTATGGGGAGAAAAAATACCAATATCTTGACAACTATTATGCAAATGGGCACCACCACCACCAATAGGATCACCATCTGCAAGAGCTAGCAAACTACCAAAAAGAGCGTGTCCATTATTTTTGCTACACAATCTAGAATAAACAGGATGAAATCCTGCTCCCATCGGAAAATGAGGAATGTTTTTTGTAGGTGTACTCGCAACAGCACGCGGTATAAAACCTCCAATTTTTACAGTAGCACCAATCATACCTACAATCATTGTGGCTGCGGTATGTGCTACGGTTAATGCTTGTACTTTATTGGCCTCTGCTTGTTCTCCATCTGTGGGTGTTTCAGACATTGGCGGTGGCGCAGGTGGTGGTGGAATTATAGATGCAATTGCTGCAGCTAAGAAATCTTTTGGGCGAAAAAGCATTCCTATATACGGATGTGGCATTGATATAGGAGCCGGAGAAGGCGGTATAGTTACCATGTGAATATCTATACCCAACACAGGGTCAAGCTGTTTGGAGATTGGTAGTGATGCCATTCCTTTCATCCCGATACCTTCTAACATAGGCATCAATGCCGCTCCTAATACTCCATCTACCATACTTGTTACAGCTCCAAAGGCTTGTATTCCAGTACCCACAGCATTAAGTGCCAACGCTGTAACTTTGGTAGAAGTACTTAAGCTTTTATTATTATATGTCTTTTGAGCAGTAGTTACATTGGCCGAAATCCCTTGCGTTTTCTTAGCTGTGGTAATAGCAAGCTGTTGGCTCACTTTTTCATGATAGCTTTTATCTGCATATTTAGATTCTTTTTCCATGCCGTTTATTTTTGTTGAGTAACCTCTTTATCAGAAGTGTTTTTTAAGCTATCTTTTTGTTTTGAATTAGAAAGAAAAAAAGCTCCAACACAAAGAAAAACCACTACCCCCATAACAACTATCATTAATTTACGCATGGTTTCTTTTCCAAATACTTCATATAAAAACACAGATCGCGTGCTCCCCTCAGGATTAATAATCCAACTCCATCTAAACAAATATCCCAGAAAAAATATAGTAAACCCCACTGCGGCTAACAAATAACCATAATGTGGATTTTGAGTTAAAAATTGGCTAAATTGGTTTGTAATGCTTTCTGATTGCTCTTTCATAATAGGTTTTGTTTGTAGGTTTTGTTTGTTTTTTAGAATAGTGTTAATGAAATTATTAAACTAATTAGGCAAAAAATAAATACTAAAAATGTATTTATACCCCTTCTAGATACTTTTTGTTTGTTAGGCAATGTAATTTTGTCTTTGCTACTAAGGTTCCAATTTCTTTGATATACCGAACCAAAAATTAGAATTCCAATTACTATAAAAGAAAAAATTCTTTTCCAATTTAAGTTAGCAATAACTTCGTATAGGTTATTTACCTGTTCCATATCGATCAATTTCAAATTTATAATTTTCACCAAAAAGAGGAATTAATACTTCGTCTAGCTTTTGTTTACTTACTTTGTTTTCGAAATTTGAATTATAAATTACATCTTTTAACAGCAACGGAAAAGTTGAATTTGATAATAATTGAGGGGTTAATTCTGTATGTAAATTAAAGCCCTCGATATAAAAAGGCAGTACGTTTTTTTCTACATCAAATTTATTACCTGACCATCCACAAAGACGACAGGCTTCTATTTGCATTAAATAATCATCACATTGTTTGTATGCTTCTTTTGCACTTATGTAATCAGCATTAGCTTTTCTCCAATCGTTCTTTAAAACATAAATACTACCTCTGCCTATATGAGTTTGACCTGCCAATCTATTACCGATTGAAGGCTCCGTTTCTTTTTGAGCAATTATAGAGGCTTCTACTGCTTTGTCTGCAAAATAAATTGCTTCATCGTAGTTTTTATAACCAATTTGATCATTATATAAGATTACATAAACGGTAACAATTTGAGAAATCCAGTTTGTATCATTTTTTAATTCTCGAAGAACAATATCTAAACATTTTTTTGCTTGAATACTTACCTTATCCTGATTCCGATCTTCAACAGCATGCATTAATTTTACCAATTCGCTACGATATACATTTTCTGGCTTGGTAGGGTCTGCTTGTGCAACTAATTGTTCTACAACTGCATTAACATTAATGTCAGTTTTAATTTCTTTTACTTCTTTAGGAAAATGATCTACTACTTTTTGATATACCAAATTTTCTGTTGATTGTACTACTGTCCACGAAACATTTTTTTCGAAAGGAAAGGCTAGTGATAATTTTGTCCACTGATAAGCCTCAGATTTTGAAATACCATAATTTTTGAAAACATAACACACTTCTATATCCCTTTTAGGAAAAAGATTCTTAGCGAAACTATTTAAATTATCTACCAAAAGTTGCATTGGGTTTTTAGAATTAGTGTGCTCTAAAAGTGGTTCCCAATTTATTTCTGAAGTAGCATATTCTACAGGTTTGTTCATAGTGTTCCAATTCTGCACTAGTTCCTGCATTTCTTTAGCAATATCGAGAGCAAAAGATTCTTCATTTTCAAAAACAGATTCAAAAACCCAAACAAAATTTTCTACTTGGTTGTCTAATGCTAAGATATAATCCAAAAAAGCTTCCATCATAGATTCCTCTTTTGGGGTATAAGTAATGCATACCATTTTTACATCTTTTGAGATATAAGCATTTTGCCATTTACTTACTAAACTATCCATAGCATTTTGTACCGAATTACTAGTTGCCATATTTAATTTAATCTAATAATTGTTCCCTCTACAGATGTGGTTGCCGATGAAGATAAAGTTGCTAATGCAGTTCCTGTAACAGAAACTTCTGCTGCCGAATTTATATCTACTTTTATCGGAGAGGTCACTACAACTTCTTCCGAACCAGTTACAGTTACTTTTGGACTATTATGATCCAGTGTCTCCGCACCATTAATCGTTACTTTATTACCCGATAAATCAATAGTTCCATCTTCTTTTAATGTTAAACTACTACTACCTGTAGTTAGCGTTATTGAAGCCGAAGATGTAACCGAAATATTTCCTGCTCCATCTAATGCCACAGAATTTCCTGCTCCATCTGTTATAGTAATACTTTTTTTATCTTCTTGAAAAGCTATGGTGCTACCACTTTTAGTTCTAATAGTTTTAGTGTTATTACCACTACCACCACCAGCTCCGATAACATGGTTAAATACACTTCCTAATACAAAAGGTCTGTTGGGGTCATTATGTCTAAACCCTAACATTACAGAATCTCCAACCTCAGGGATAAATACAATTCCTCTATTATTTGGTCCACCTGCATCAGGAGTCATGACACGAAGCCAGGCTGTTTTCATCGAAGTACCTTGTTGCCAAAGCATTTGCACCCTAATTCTTCCTTTATTTTTCGGGTCGGTATTACTCTCTACAATCGCTTGCTGTGTTTGTGCAATTGGATAAGCAATATCCGGTTCTGGCAAGCTTAGTATTTTTGAAGGTATCGCTCTAAAATCATTCCCATACTCTCCTAAATGTGTAGCATAGTGCGTAATTTCGGTAATAATATAAGAACCTACTTCTTGTGTAATCATGCTCGAGTTTTCTAAAACACTCGATTGTATATTAACAATACTTCCTATTTTTAATTTTGAATTTTTAGTACTTGCATTAACGTAATTGGTATTGGCAGCAGCACTTTCTTGCTTCTTTTTTAAGAAAGATTCCAGAATTAAATCATCACCTGTACTTACAACACCGTGTGTAAAAGCAGGTGTTGCAAAAAGATCTTTTGAGCTTGCAAATGCTTCGTTTCCTAATTTGGGCAAACCACCTACTGTATCTTTAGATTTAGCCGTATAACGCTTATCTGTGCTTTCGTTGTAAGTAAAAGCACTAAATTTATTAGGTACAGCCTGTACAGATATCTTTAATTTTGAAATATCTCTATTATACATTAACGATATAGGATCATCAAAACTTTTAGGCTTGCCAAAAACTAATTTCTCTCCGTCATAATACAACCATTCATTATATTGTTTTGCTAATCGCTGGATGAACTGAAAATCAGTTTCGAGATACTGATTCTGATAGTCCATTTTACTGGTATACTCAGGATTTATTTCGTTCTGTAATTGCTCCCCAGAACCATTCTTAACTACTTCTTTTACAATATCTTTTAAGGGTAGTTCTTCCCAGGAATATAACTTTTCTCCTGATTCTAACAATATCGTTTTAGAATATCCAGACACAATTATCTGGTTACCTGAATGCCCCATTTCCTGATCAAAATCGACATTGGTAACAACCCCTAAAAAATTATTTTTCTCCTCAAGCATTATATGTACCACTTTACCTAACCAGCCTTGCGCATTTTCCAGCGTGTATGCCAAAGGACTCTCTACTGCCGCGTGTGGGACATGAATTTCAAATTGATGATGGCCATTTATTACCTGTACCAATTCAATGCTGGTAAAATGACTTATTTTTTTACCGTCTATTCCAAATATTATTGCTGGTCGTGTCATGTTTTTATAGTTTAATAATTACTGGTATAGTACCTCTCATCTTTAAAGATGATTTTCTCAATATCTGTTACTTCAATTTTAAATATCCAAATAAATATTATGCAAAGCGTTTTTAACTAACCCAAGTTCGGTGCTTATTTATAATTCTCCACTTTCCATTAATTTTAGACAAAAAGAATGCTTTTCCGTCTCCGCAAAGCCCTCCGCAAAAGTGATTAAGCTCAACGTAAGCTTTAGTCATATCTTTTGAAAAAACAGGTATTGTCATTTGATAAAAATCATATTTTGTTCTATTTTCTTGTTTTACTTTTTCCTTCTCGAATGTTGTCGAATTTATTTTATCTATTATTTTTTGCTCTATTTTAAATTCTTTCTGCCCTAGATTTTGTGAGACTAAATAAGAAGAATCAGATTTTGAGAAAAAAAAATCTCTTTCTATTTTGGAATTTAATAAATCATTTATGGAGACATTATTAAATGGAATAGACGGAATGTTTTGTTTATCAGTACTTTCTGGAATATGAATATTTATTTTTATTAGATCTTCACAAAAAAGAGAGATAGGACTTAATTTATTTCTGGAAAATTTTAAACTATCTTGATCAATTATTGTTTCGACGATTCCATTAATATTCTTAATTTTTACAAGCGAAGATTTATTATCTTTTTCTTTGCAACTTAAAAACATTAAAAAGCTAATTATCAAAATTGTATTTTTCATTATTATTAAGAGTTTTTTAATTGTTGTCTATGAAGATTATCAAGTTAATTAATAATCTTTTTTAGAATCTATTCCGAATATAATTGTTGATGGTTTCATAAACTTATAATTAAAAAGATTGTTGTTACTTCATTATTATTTCTCAAAGATGATTCTCTCATCATTATCTATTTCTTCAATTTTATATATTCTATAATTATTATCATAATAAAAGATTCGTTTATATTTATAGTTCAAACTGTCATGTTTTCCATAAATAGTCTGGAATTTATTGTTCCCAATTTTTGAAATTTTACAATAGAGCGAATCGAATATTACATTATAATTGTAGCAAGTATCTTTATTTATAGAAAAAGACAATTTACTTTTTATAGAGATTGGTCCTTCAGTAGGATTATAAAAATCTTTATAAAAATCATTCCTTTTTTTATAATAAATAGTAGTATCGATTGTTTTATTCTTCTTTGAAAAATTCCCAGAAATGCATAAAATGGTATCATTAGAATAAATATACTCACGATATTCATCGTTTTTTTTGTTTGTTAAAACATCACTTTTTTTTGAACAACTAAAAAAAAATAATAGCAATAAAATAAACCAACTAGTGTTTTTATTTAAGATCCCCATATTTTATCAGATTAACTTTTTCCACATTATCAAAAACTTCTTTATATTTTGGATCAACTTTTTCTAGTTCTTGAGTAATTTTTTTATACATCCTAATACCTTTATGGTTTGAATCCAAATCTCGAAGAGCTATATGATCTTCATTTGCACTATAAATACTTCTTTTAATTTTTTCAGCTTCATCTAAACCACCTCTTCTAAATCCTTGAATTATTTCTTCGATACCTCCAGCATTATGAACAAAAAGTTCGTGCGAGATTGCATCAATATCTGATTGATTAGTATATATATTAATCAATAATTTTCCAGTTTCTTTGTCCTGAGATAAGGTAACATTTCCTTCACGATGCGCAAAACCTCGTGATCCTTCGTAAATTTTATTGTCTTTGTCTAATTCGAATTGAACAATATTAAGTATAACGTCAGAATATTTTCCATCAGCTCGAGCTTTATAGCCGTAAAACATGTCGTTTTTTTTCATAAACTGCGATATATAGTTTTTACCAGTATTGGTCTTCATTATATCTCTCATTGTAAGACCCAGTGCTTTTGTAAAAATTCCTTTTCTAAATATAGGGTCTAGTTCAGGTTTTGTTAATGATGTGACCAAATAAGGAACAACATCAAATGGATTATTAGACCGGTATTGATTATTTCTTCTTTCAATCATTGCTTCTAACATATTAGTATTTTCCCACACATCTGTTTCCCTGTTATATCGTGGACTTTTAACTCCTAACGAACAGCTATTTCTATATTTCCCTGAAGATGATGATCTAGACATAATAAATTAGTTTTTATAATTATTTAAGTTGAGAATGGTACATCTTTTAAAACTTATCTCAAAAATTATTATAATGTTTGGTGAGTTTATATTTTTTTACCTCTACGTAAATATAATTAATGTAAAATATTGAGATATTTACCTTTTGATTTATATATGTCTAATATTTCTTTTGCCTGGGAGTGCCCTTTTTCAGAAGCTTTGATTAGATAGTAAATTGCTAAATCTTGTTCTTTACGGTTTAATTTATCCAAAGACCAATTTTCTACTTCTTGATTATTACACGCTGTACAGTTTAAATCAAAAAGGCTATAATACACGTCAAAGTAAGCGTCGTTATTATTGTATTTATTAGCCATTATTAATGCCCAAGGAAGAAAAGCAAACATATCTTTATCAATATAAGAAACTCTTAATTCATTATATGATTTAATATTTCCTTGATTAATTATATCTGATTCAAGTTTGTTAGAAAGCTCTTGATGGTTATTACTTATTGCGTAGCTATCATTAACTAAATCTTTTTCTACTTTATCTTTAGATGATTTAATATAAGAGCTAAATAAAATAACTCCTAAAAAAACACCTCCTAAAAAAACAAGAAGATTTGTTAAATATCGATTATTCATAACTTTTATTTTTTAGCAGGTTTTAGCCCAACACTAGAGTCTTCATAAATTAATTTTCCTTTAAAAAACATTCTATAGGACCCTTGTGACCCATCCGAATTTGGTGTTGAATCATGACTATCCCAAACACCTTTTTCATGAGCATTTGCACTACTTTCACTTTTCCCATTCGGATCTATTCCGGATGCTGTAACAACTTTTCCATCTGGTGCAATTATAATAATGTTTTCATATTGTTCAGAAATTTGTTGACCTATTGAGCTTATAATTGGATTGCCCCTATGATCTGTATCTGCTCCAGTATTACAAGCATGTAACTTTACAGTTATTAAAGCATCACTCTCAAAAGCCCTTTTAAACTCTATACTAGCTTTTTTCATTAATTCTACAAACTGTTTGGCACTTCTAATAGCTACAATCTTTCCGTTAGAATCTCTTCCTTCTATATATTTGTAATTTGCATGCGCAAAAACATCAAAATAATTATCTCCTTTAATATACCTAAAATCATTTGCGAATTTTATAATGTTATGACTATGAGAGTCATCTACGACCCATATAATAGGAGGTTCTCCCATTCTTAATTCTTTAGGACTAAATAAACTATTTGCATTTCTTCTTACAATCGTTGCTGCTAACCTGTCCGTATTTTCCCATTCGCCAGTTTCTCTATTATATCGTGGACTTCTAACACCTAATGAACTTGCATTTTTATATTTTCCTGTATTTGATGATCGAAGCATAATAACTTTATTTTAATTATTTAATCTCAAAATTGCTAAATAAGCTATTCTAATCATTGACATTTATTAAGTTTTAATAATTGCATTTCACGTTCATTTTGTAAGTCATCTTTGAAAATCATTTATTATCTCCAAGTATTTAACAAAACAATAATAATGTTAATATAATTGTTATGATTACGAGTCTTATATTTTTAAATTATTAAAATTTTTATCAACTATAAAGACAGGATCCATTAATGTATTAAAAGAACTATTGGTAACTAAAATCTTTTTGCTTTTTTTATATACCGAGCCACATGCCATATCCGACTCTATACGATATAATATATTTACTTTTTTGTCAAATAGTAAGTAGGAGCCATATATAGCAGGAGTCATTATATTTTTTTTTTCACCAATAACATCAAAGGGTATTTCGACGTATACATTAAACTCAGCGGATATATTTATAGGTACTATATAAAATTCGGGTACTATACTTAAATCTTTATAGAGTTCAATAACTTTTGTCGCGTTAAATTTTGTTAGTTCATCCTTGCCTATATAATATTTGATTCTATTAGATTTAGAAATATCAGTTTCTGAATAATAATTACATGATTTTACTATATTATGTAACGCTGTTTGAGCATTAGCCGAGAATGCTATAAAGAAAAAAAATAGTATTCCTTTCATAAGTTTTAGCTTAAAATGGAACAATTCCTGATTTTAAAACTTCTAAACATAATAAAAAATGTTAGTTTGTATTTATTCTTTGAGAATGGATATCTAAACATGATAAAACATTATGACTTTATAAAAACAAGAAGCGGTAAAAAACCGCTTCTTGTTCCAATAAGCAAAATTAAATTCTTGCCCAATTGTTATCTAATGTTGCATTACCTAATGTAATTTTCTCTGCTGAGAAAGTGATCTCTGTTACCATTGGAGTTTCTGCCAAAGCATCTAATTGCTCACTAAAGAAAACAATAAAAGCATTTTCAAAAGAAAGTTCTTTCATTACTTGTTCAGAATCAGCTTTAAAATACTTTACTTTTCCACTTACTGGTTTGTGCTGACTGTTTACTGCCTGCTCAATAACTGTAGTGTTGTCTGTAGATTTCACTCTTACGTTTAATCTACCTCCTTTAATTTCAGATGAAACAGCTCCTTTACCATCAGTATGTCTTAACATATCTACTTTTGAAAATAATACTTGGTACTCGTTTCCTTCGAATTCTAAAATTGCTTTAAATGCCATAATAAAAATAATTAAATTGTTAAAAATTGTTTTTGTTTAGAATCCTCTTTGTTTTGTATGACTAGTATTAACAAAAAAAGAGGTATTCTAACTGATTTTAGAATACCTCTTTTGTACTAATGTACTTTTTTTTGATTTGCTTCTTGTAGGAAGATGAGGAGGATTCGCAATCAATTCTTGTACGAATATATAACACAAAATTGAATAAACAAGCTAATTAACCATCTTTTTCATCAAAAATATAAAAATAAAATCAAAAACCTCAACTCGTAAATGTAAGAATCTAGTGTTTACTTGGGCTAACAGAGAATCTGTGATTTTATTTAAATAAAAATATTTTTATATAATTCAAATAAAATGCTTTGTCTCTCTTCTAATAAAGCTCCTATTTTCTGAAAATAAAAAAAAAATTAAGATAAATCATGTTCCTTCAGACACATAAAACATCTTATTGAAAACAAAATGATTCTAATGATTTACTTTCTAAGTACAAAATACGCAACAATGAGCGCAAATATGAAAGGCCCAAAAAAAAGTAAATCGGAAAAAATTATTTCCTTTTTAGAAATAGTATATCCATGTCCGGAATTTTCAGGTGTCCACTTACCTCCTCTTGATGCAAAAAGAATAATTGGTTTATTATATGTGTTTGCAAAGTCTTTATAGAATAAAAATAGTAACAGACGGAAATAAACAATATAAAAGAATGGAAATCCAGTCATGAGAAAATTTAAAAAACTACTTTTTGTTGCAATTAGTAGAATTGTGCTTAAAATCAGAATTAGTAAACCTAATAACGTGAATTCCTTAAATTGATTTTTGTCTACAATTCGTTGTGAGTTACTATAAAACAACATCCATAAACCTAATCCAACCCAATAAGAAAATGCACTGAAATCAAAAAATATTTTTCTAAAAAATAATACTAATGCTAGTAAATAAATAAAAACTAAGATTAGCACGTAAATGACAAAAGGTGAACTGCTATTTTTTTTTATATCAGCCTCTTTGTTCCAATTTTCCTTACATGTAGTATGTTTAAATTTCTTTTTCACATTTAATTTTCCGAACTATTTTTTCCAATTTCCTTCAAACTTTAAAAATATCTGTCTGACATAGGTTCAACTTAACTAACTAGCACTTTTTAGTTTTCTCCCATGAGAAAATTTCCATTTAGCGAACTAATTACATACCAGTACCCCTCTATATCTAATTAATGTTATTTTTCATAAAAAACAATAAGACAAACCCTAAAAGAACTAAAGCAATATGCAAGAATATCCCATTTACTTGAGGCTGCAGAGAATTTATCTGTTTGTTTATATCCAAGGTAGCTGCCGTATGAATTTCATTTATTTTATTTACTTGCTTCTGTAAAGAGTCAATCGTTCTATTTAAGTATAAAATGTTTTGATGCTGATTGGAAAATAGTCGTTTTACTTCCTTGTCAGACAATGCCTCTTTTTTTCTAATAACTCCTGTTTTAGGCTCAGTAAGAGTCAGTTCACTTACATCTTCGATTTTGTCATTATTAATTTCAAAGCTATTATTCAGCTTGTTAATCAAGAAAAAGATAAAGACTATATATGACAGTAAAAAAGTAGGCAAAATATACTGAGCAAATATCTCCAGTACTTTTGGTTTTGCAGCATTATGTATGTTATTTATAGTACTATAATTAGTAAAAAAAATAGGTTCTTGTTTTTGTTCTTTATTCAATCTTTCGTTTTTAAATTTCTCTTCTAAATCAATAAGTTCAAAGCGGTCTAAACTATAAAGTCCTAAGTTTTCATTTAGTTTTTTATGATGAACCATCCAATTGAGTACTTCTTCCATTTGGTATTCAGAAATACTAGAATCTTTTAGTTTCCATAAAATTTCTTTTTTGGTAAGCTCACAAGGTTTGCCTTTACTTTCAAAATAAAATAATTCTAAAATTATTTCGTGCAAAGGCTTGGCTATTTCTATTGTTTTAATAATCTCCATAATCGTTATTTATAATAAAAGATTCTTTGATATATAATAATATTTAATTTGAGATTCCTCATCAAAAACCTCAAAAGCACTGTTTCGTTGCATTTTTTCTAAAACTTCTAGCTTTGCATTTAAAGCTGTAAAAAGCGATCTAAACTCCTCTCGTTTTTTCTTAAACTTTCGGATATCTTTAATTCTTATCTCATGCAACTGAGGACTATTAACAAATACTCTAGTCTTGAAGTAAAGCAAATCTGCTAAAGAACTTCTAGCTCTTATCTTTTCTGTTTTTTTTATATTTCCTGCATACATTTTACATTTATCCTTAAAATTAAGGATCTCGACTTTATCGATATTCTCGTTAGTATACTCTTTGCTAATTAACTCTCTATAATTCTCAAGAAGTTCCTTTATTTCGCTTTCTGTTAGTAAAATATGTACCTTATCTTCTAAATTGTTATTAAGGGTGTCTTTTGCATTTATTACAAACGTTTCGTCTTTATAATTTTTTGTAATGTTGGTATCAACACCATCTTTTTGAGTAGCATTCTCAATTAAATTATTTATTTTTTGACTTGGCTGGCTTCGCAAAAAGCTAAATTCATTTTTATATTGCGTTAATGATTTTAATAAGGTATTATTTGTTTTTATAGTTTTACAAATAACACTATCAATCGCTTTATTTATGGTTTCTGGAGTAAGTTCACTATTTAATTTCGGGAATACGATACCTCCGTTGAAATTACTTTTTAAAGGAGCATTGTAGATGTAATCGTTATCATATTCTCCATTATATGTAAACTCATCGTTTTTTATAACCAATTTTGGATCTACATAATAGTTCTGAATATTTCTTTTATTTGCATTACTAGCCTCATTCAAATACATTTTACTTTGCAGGATAAAATCCTGATTATCGGCTGTATTTTCATTTCCAAAAAGAATGAATAATAATTTTGCATTATTTTTGGCTAAGGCATTGAAACTATCTGGTAAAGTAGAATTTATCGAATTATCTAAACCTGCCAAAATAAAAAAGTTATTCTCAAAATTGGCATCTGAACTCAAAAATTGACTAATTCCATTATTGTTGTTAGGCAAAATATTTTCCTTAGAAATTTCCTCAGGTGTTTTGATACTTTTTTCAATTAAATCAAACCATTTTGAAAAAGAAGGCGATTTTGCTAAATAATAACTTTTATATTTTCCTTTGGCTATAAACGAATAGGTAAAATTATAATTTGCATACAACTCATTATTCGTGGTTAATTTGAGATTTTGTAATGCCGAAAGCGTTTTCTTTAAATACTGTTTTGTTGAATTATTATTCTCAAAAATATAATAAAAGTTAATGTTCTTACTTTGAGATGCAATTTGCTCAATTGTTTTTATAGTAATATCATCACCTCTTAAGTTTGTAATTTTATTTTTATCATGGTTCCAAATATTTATTGGCAACAAAACCTTACTTACATTATCAAACTTGATTGGTTTACTTGATTGATTTTCATTTATAAAAAAAGTGTTTTTATAAAGTTCATTTGCCTGAAAAGTAATTTTCCCTGATGATAATTCTAATTTATCGGCTGTACTTAGTTTTACAACCATATTGTCTTCTATTGGATTTAGATATTGAATAGGCACCCAGCCATATTTATGATTGAGAGTATCTTTTGTTGTTATATCATCAAAATTAGATACAAAAGCCGATTTAGTAGTTTTATCTATTTTATATACATATACGAAATCATTTAACTTGATATTTTTTTTAGCTACTGTTTCTAAATTCGGTTCGTTCTTTAATAAAAGAGCCTTTTTTTTGACATTTTTATCACTAGAAAACAAATTGTCTAATGTGTTACAAGCTACAAAATACCTCACATACTTTAGATTTGTTTGATTTTGCATTGCCCTGCTATATTCAATCACATTGTCTTTTTTGATCCAACCTAGATATTGAACTTCTTTGGCATTAGAAAAATGATTTTTTTTACTCCTTAAAACAGATAGAGTTCCTTTGGGTTTACCGATCATCTTTTTATCGGCCACCACCACTTCATAATAATTTTTATCCTGATTGATTACATACATCGGGGACAGAATAGCTGCTTTATTTTTTACTTTAGAACTATAAGGTTCTTCATAAATATTATTATCCGTTCTATCTGAAAAAACTAATTTAAGCTCCGTTTTTTCGCTTTCCTTTTGCTTCTCATTATCATAAGTATTAATTGTCTTTTCTGTTTTCTTGAGAACACTTGTGCTGTTTTTTACCTGCGAAAAAATAGAATTTGTGATCAATAGACACATCAAAAAAGTATATCTAAGTAAAATGCTAATTTTCATATATTACTTTGTTTTTTTAGTTTTTTGGGTAATATTTATTTGCTTAAAGCATTTGATCGTATCTAATTTTACTTCTTGAATTACAGTCGCATTTCCATCTAAATAATGAAGTCCCTGGCAATAACTTAAAAAATCATTGTATTTTTCTTCATTGATTACCACTACCACATCCGACAAATTATTACATATATACTTATTTTTTATGTAATTAACCTGGTCTTTATACGCTCTGGTATCTCTTGCACTTAGATTGGCAATAATTTGTAATCGCCTTTTTATATCATTTAATACAATACTTGAAGAGTCCACAATTACTGGTTCTTTGAATGGCTCATACAATTGAAAAATTTCTATTTCTCTTGTAATCGGATATCTAGTTTTTTCCGTTTCTAATTTTACAGTATAAATACCAGGCTTATTAAAAACATATATCGCTTGTTTTTCATAAGAATCAATAGTTCCTGTTTCACCAAATTCCCAGTACCAATTATTAGAGCTTGGAGAATATCCTGTAAAGACAATTTCTTCTCCTACATAACCAAATTCCTCACAGAATATTTTGGGAATAGAATCTTTAGCAGTCATCGCTCGTCCGTTAACAATATTAATTTGCTTCGAAAAATCAAACTTATCATCAATCCTTAATGTTACTAAATACTTACCTGATTTTTCATAGGTATATTCTACATTCTTCTTACTTACAATTGAATCTCCATTACCAAAATACCAAACGGCTTTTTTATCAGAGATTAAAGTACTATCATTTATTTTAAACGATAATTTTTCATTTAATTCATATTGATGATTATCATTAGCATCTACTATTGAAAAATCAAGATTGCTTAACTTTTTATTAAAAGGAAATAATAATGCGACTATAATTAAAATTACCGCAATGCTAAGCAAAAGGATAACTACTGTTTTATTTTTAACGTTCATTTTTAAAATTTGCTTTACACTCGTTAAGACTTCTTACAATAAGGGTATCATTTTTTTTGACGGTACTTTCTTCAAGATTTATTTCTAAAAAAACGTTCAATAAATTCCCGCCAATAAGACAAAAATTATATGACGAATGAAATTCATTATCCTTATACAATTGCTTATATTCTGATATATTTCTTTTTACTTCATCTATTCGCTGCACTTGATTAATATCGTACTTTATAGTATCAATTGTTTTGAAAATTACTTTTGATTTATTAGCATAATCTACTTTAATCTTCTGCATTTTTTCATAATCATTAATTCTATTGAGCATATCTGTATTATTAAAATTGGGTGTTTTTAATAAAAATTTGGTAACACCGATATATATAACACAAGCACTAATGATAAATATTAAATTGAATTTTATTTTTTTCCAATATGTTTCATCCAATTCTATTGCCTTTTTCATAATTATGGATTATTTTTTTTTATTTTCCTGATTGTGTTTTTCAATACACTTTTCTAACTGAACTTTATTAATATTATAACCTGTCTCAACTTCTTTTAATACATCAATTTTAGTTTGTATACGCTGAAGCTCTACCAAAAACTCTTCGTATAAACCAAAAGAATTTGCTAGATTGGTCTTAGATTTTTGGATTTCATTATTAATTGCAAATCGCTTTTCATTAATTAAAGATTGAAGATTTTTACGTTCGTTCAATGTTCTATCTTTGAATCTTAAATCGTTAATTTCAATTAATATTTCATCAAGAAGTAAGTTCATTTCACCTTGTTTTACAGCAATATCATTGTAGTATTTATTTTTTTGCTCTAATTCGGCAACTCCTTTATTTGCAGTTATTAATGTAACATACAAACAACAAAAAATAAAAGCAAATGTTATTACAAACATGGTGTAAAACTTACGCTTCTCGGTGTTTATTTTAGTATAATTAAGTGGTTTCATCGTTTTGTTTTTAATCTAGTATCGACCATGTATTACTTCTTTGTGGAGCTGTTTTGGTTTCTTCACTAATTACAATATTTTCTTTTCTAACTCCGATATATTCTAACTCGCTTAATTTTTGCCATAAGCGTTTTAAAACACCCAAAAATTGATTCAGCTTTTCTAAGGTTTGTGTAATATCGTTATGATCGTAAACTGCACTTTTTGCTTCAAACAATACACTTAACAATTCTGATGGTTTAACATCAATCCATTCATAATAATACTGCAATAAAACTTCTTTCTCTTTGTCATCCATTAAAGTTAAAGAAGAAAGAAGGTGATTTGCTAAAACAATTATTTTATCGAACATATACACTGGAGACTCCTCTGAAGCAATATTTTTAAGATAAAAACAGTGCTCCGCATAATAATCAATTATTTTAGTACATAAACTAAATGTGTTAGATACTAACCTATTATTAGTTGAACTCTGCACATTTTTTTTATGAATTTTAATTGAAAAATCATTCAACAGATATAATTCGTTATTTACTTTTGAAAGAAATTGTTTTAAAAATTCATTGCTTTTTGCTTTTACAACTGGAGCTATATATTTATCATCTACAACAAATGTCCCGTTTTGAAATGCAATTTTTTTGACGATTAAAAAGTAACCTTCTAAAAAATTATCATTTACTTCTTTTTTATTAATAATATGTAATTTTATCTCTGGAAGTGCATGTGGGTGATGCAACGGAATTATCTCTGGATCTGGAATACCTACTGGAACTAAGTTATAAGGGTTTATAGATACAATAACATAATAATGCTCAAAAGAATTTCTATCTAAATCATTTGCTTTAATACTTACTTCAGGAAGTTTTGTCCCATAGATATCCTGATTAAAAGAAATTAAATGCCCATTCTTAGCAATCAATTCGCATTTTTTTAAATAGGCAACTAATTGCCCTCCTTCAATTTTTATATCAATATCTATTGATTTTCCACCAACTGTCTGGATACAGCCATAATTAAAATCATTTAACTGCACTTTATTATAATCACTAACAATTGTTATAAAATTGAAATAATTATTAATAAAATGGTCTTTAGTAAGTTTTACTCCATCTGTCCAATTAATTGGTAAATGTATGTTTGATTTCATAATTGCTTAAATTATTTTATTCGAGTATTAGTTAGTTTGCTAGTTTTTTTATTTTTAAAATTGATATGAGATTAAAAGAAAATAGTTTGTCTTTGTTACTCTTCAGTTTCATTTTCATTTCTATTTCTATTTAAAGCCACTCTTTTTGCGAAAATGATCTGCTTGTTTTTTAGTTTACTCTCAGAAATAGTCTGATTAGGACTTAGGTTCCTGATAAACAATGGGAAACTAAAATATTTTGCTGTATAGAAAATCCAACCTGTATCTTCATTCTCTGCACTTGATTCGATAGCATCATTTGGGAATCTATAATTTTGATCTTCTATAAATTTATCAAACCAATTGCCCAGGTTAACATCTTGCGCGATTTTTACATCAAACTTTGAGAAAATATCCGAATTGACTTTTTTCTTTATATTTATAGATACCTGCATTAAACGGAACTTATCAATGTTGTCCCAATACTCAATATCTTTACGCTCTTTCCCAACTCTCCAATATTCATAAAATGGATCTGGAATTTGCAAATACTTTTTCTTTGATTCTTCAAAAAATATTGGTGCAAATAACCATAGAATATTAAGCAGACTTATATGCGCATAACTTGATATTGCGATATAGTTAAATACCAAATAGTATATCCAAGAGGACAAAATTGCTACAATTAAAAACAAGAAGAATTTTCCTGGAGCACTATTTTGAACTCCTATATTTTGAAACATAGCTGTATCCATAAAATATAATAATCCGACTCCAAGTATTAAATAGTAAAAAACCGAAAATAATAAGCCTAACCAAATAAACTCATTATTAAAAAAAGCAAATAAAGATGGTAAAGCTGCTATAAGCGAAAAGCACAAAACAAATATTATAGCCGATTTGGTTTTGATCTTTATACTCGAAAATTGACTCATTACAAGAGTTATAATCAATATCAAAAGCGGTGCTAATAGGTATTTTAAAAAAAATGGAAGTATTGTATTCATCTGAATGTTTTCTCTTTTATTATCGTTTAAAAATTATAAAATGGTATTAATGCCTAAATAGTTTTCGTTTAACTTTATTCCCAATTGATAGTTATTAAAAAATACAATATCAATTTTCCTGTTACTAATAATAAAATACTCTAATATTTTGCGAGTAAGTATCATCTTGCGTTCTAATATAGAATAGTCAATATTTCCTTCAAAATACAGAGCAACTTCTACATCATCTATCTCACTTTCAACAGATCCACAAAGTCCTAAATTAAACCCTAAGATGCCATTGCTAAGTTTTAAAAAAGGTGATATTGTAAAGACATGTTTTTTGTATTTTAGCTTTACCACATTCCCCAAAAGCATTTCTAAAACTTTTTCTAGTTCTGGAAGATTTTCTTTTAGTTTTTCTGATTCGCACAAATAAATAAACAAGTTTCTTTTTTGATTTTTAGTCAGTTCAAATTCGATAGCCACTAATTCGTCGACTATTTTTAAAAACAAATCTATTTTATCATTAAATAAATGGAGGCTTCTTATAGTAAAATCTGTATGAGCAGAAAAAATCTCATTATCAAAAGGCATAAAAAAATCTAAAGCTACATTTTCAGTTTCTTTATTTTCTTTTACAGCCTCTACAATTTCTTTGTTAGACATCGTTGGATTACTTACCGACAATGGATGAAAAAGTAACTCGGGCAAATTATGATAAACACTGTTTTTTGCCAGATGCAAAACAAGTGCTTCTTTTGTAAGCCGTGCTCCTTCTTGATATAACATGGAAGAAATATCAATAGCGTCCCTAGAATTATTTCTTTTTGAAAGCCCTCTATGTCTAACAAAAACTTCTGCTTCGTCCTCTAGAAGATTTTGTAATTCATAAAAAAGGACCTCTCCTCTTAAATTAAAATTGACTTGTTGTTTTAAAACAGTAATATCTTGTTCCATAACTTACTTCTTTTCCCAAATAAACTCATCATCTTTTATATCCAAAATAATAGTTTCATTTTCAAGAATAGCTTCTGATATAATTAATTTTGAGATAGTTTTTTTCAAATATGTTCGCACTGTTCCTGCAATAGGTCTGGCTCCATATTTTTTAGAAAATCCTTTATTTGTTAAATACTCTAAGGCAGCGTCTGATATGTCAAATGAAATATTCTTAATGCTTATTAATTGCTCTTGTAAACGACTTAGATGTAATTTAAAAATGGCTTTAGCAATTTCAATATTTATAGGCGCAAAGGGAACAACTTCTGTCAAACGTCCTAGAAATTCTGGTCTGAAATGAGTGCTCATGATATCAATTAATTGATTCGAAGTTGGTAAATGACCACTTTCTATTTGTTCCTGAATCCACTGACTGCCTATGTTTGATGTGAAAATGATAATAGCATTAGAAAAATCACCTTCTCTGCCTAATTTATCATGTACTTTACCTTCATCCATAATCTGTAAAAAAACATCATAAACAGAAGCATGTGCTTTTTCAATTTCATCAAAAAGCACAACCGAATAAGGTTTCTGTCTAATTTTATTGACTAGCATACCTCCTTCTTCATACCCCACATATCCTGGAGGAGCACCATACAATAAAGCAGCTGAATGTTCTTCTTTAAATTCCGACATATCAAATCGGATCATAGCGTTTTCATCATCAAACAGTAACTCAGCCAATGTTTTCGTTAATTCAGTTTTACCAGTTCCTGTTGGTCCTAAAAAGAAAAATGACCCTATAGGCTGCTTAGGATTGCTCAAACCACTTCTCGATTCTATAATAGCTTCCGAAAGTGTTTTTATAGCATGTGATTGCCCTTTTACTCTTTCTTGTAATTTATCCTCAATTGTTAGAAGCTTTTCTTTTTCTCCTGCGCTTATTTTTCCTAAAGGAATTCCTGTTGCATTAGAAACAACAGCTAAAATTTCAGATTTTGTAACAGTAGCTATCTTTTCTTTTGCAATAGCCTCAATATTGATTGATAACTTCTCTATATCTCCATAAGTAACCACTTCATTTTTGACACTTTTTGAATTCTCGACAACTTCGATTTTACTCGTTACAATACAGCTTATTCGATTGTATATTTCCTTTTTTAGCAAACTAATTTTTGATTCATCATCAGGATCGCATTCTTTTATTTGCTCTTTTATTCTTATAATTTCAACTAATGAATTTGCATTTGAAACAATCACTGAAGAAGCTGTCCTGTCTAATAAATCAATAGCTCCATAGGGTAATTTTTTTTCTTTATAAAATCTTTTAGATAAATGAATTGCTTCTTTTAAAACTTCATTTTCAATCTCAATCTTATAATGTTTTTCTAGCTTATCTTTATAAATATCAAGGCATTCAAGTAATAACGAATAGTCTAATTCTTCTATGAAAATATTTTCAAATTTTCCGTTGATAGTTGTTCCTTCAATAGATTTTCTATAAGAATCAGAATCGATTGTAGCAATAATATTAATGCTTCCTTCGGTTAATTGTGTATTTATGATATTAATTACTGCATTCGATTTTGAGTTCGAAGAATTTAATAATACCTGTATATCATCAATGAAAAGTATACTCTTTCCGTTTTTAGCTAATTTTTCAAAAATTTCAATTAGCTTTTTTGAAATTTCATTTTCACTTCCACAATTTGCTACTAGTTTGGATGAATTTAAAGATAGCACTAGGGTTTCTTCAAAAAAATTGGGATCTGTTTCATGCAAATGATAGATGAGATTTTTTATGATACTAGTCTTGCCAATTCCTGACTCACCTATCAGTAAAATACCTTGATTTTCATACCGTTCTATATTCTCAAGAATTAATCTTACTTCCTTATTTCTTCCAATAATACTACTACCTTCTTCAATGATATTTTTTTTATATAATGTATCACAATAGTTAATATCGATAGTTTCCTGCTCTTCTCCATCATCAGCCAGACTAAAGCTTTTTTGAGTATTTCGCAATCCAAAATGTTTCAAAAGCTCTTTGTCACTTAAATTTAATCCATCAATTTGTTTGTCACTATAAACCAATCCTGGCTTAATAATGGCAATAAAAACACAAAATGCATCAATGTAATCTACTCCCAATCTGATTTTATTGAAATTTGATTCTGAAAAAACATGCTCGATTTCAGTATCTGCTATAATGATGTTGCCATTATTTTGAACAGAAGTATATACTTCCTTTCTCACATCAAACCATTCTTTTATATATTCTATGTCTTTTGATAGTGTTCTTAGTACCTCTACCAATCCTGTTGGCTCAAATAATAATGCGTAAGCCAAATGAGCAACCCCATAAGTACTATGCCCGTCTTGGATAGCTAATGATTTAGCAGATTTAATTGCAGATAATAAGCTTGGACTATAATCTAATTCATTCATAAGTTTAGTTAATTGTTATTTGAAATGGAATATTCATGACAGATTGTTTTTCTAAAGTTTCCTTTAAGAACAAACCTATTTTTTGCTTATTTTCTGCTTGTACTGCATATTTATCTTGCAAAATAACTTCTACATCAATAGTCCTAAAAACTCCCTTTTTTCTTTCTTCGCTAATACCTACTCCATCTGTTATTAATACATCTTTAGTAACATTTCTTAAATGAAAGTGTACTGCTGATTTTATATCTTGCTTGGTAACCAACCTTTCTTTGGACAAAAATCCATATCGTAGATTAATTAGTTTTTCAATTTTGTTATTTCTATAAATTCCGCCAAATGAACTTGTTTCAAAAACAGTAGAATCTTGAGCTAACTCTGATAAAACAGTTTGTTTTAAAATAGTACCCTTTTTTAAATTATTAGCTATTTGCCCATTTGATGTCCAATACGAGCAATAAATAATTTTAGATTTATTCGTTTCATGAATTAAAGCATACACTTCCTCTTCATCATTTACTTGACTATAACTACTACTGATTTTATTTTCAATTATGTTAATTTCCTCATTAATTTTAGTCATCGTAGCATCAATATAATCTGCATTAATATTTGAAAAAGCACTGATATCTTCTCTTAACGCCCGTACTAATTTTTTAAGGAAAAACTTAGCATTACGGGAATCGTAATTTTCTAATCCACCATAAAAAAGAGTAAATGTATTTGTAGCAAGAATATGAGGCTGTTTTATACCATTGATGAATTCAATATTTTTTTCATTAAAAACTTTCATCACATCAAGAAAATGTGTATTCGCCTCAGCTTTCATCGGAAAAAGACGTCCTTCTATTTGAGCATTATGAACTCTATGATTTAATTTCCTATTAACAACGGGGAAAGTGTTTATTTTTATTTGGATCTTATCCAATTCTTCTTTAGAGAAAATTTCAGGAAATACAAATTCTAACCAAATCAAGCCTGATTTTTTTTTGCTCGATTTTAATGCTTCTTTATCAATTGCAAATTTGTCTAGAATAGATTCATACACTAGATTTTCAGAATCTAGTTTTAATTTGTAAATAAAATTTCGATAGAAAGCTTTTATCGTTTCTGTATAGTGCTTATTATCTTGAACTTCCTCAAAATTTTCATTTTCGATTTCAAGAATGTTTCCTTTAGAATCTTTTACAGTTACATATTTTAAAAATGTATCTAATGATGAATTCTCTGTTATCAATGTGAATTTCAAAAAATTCAATTTTTCTAGATTCTCTTTAGTAGCATCTAATCCAACCCATACACTATGATCTGCAACCTTATGTTCTGAAGGCAAATGCGACACATTTTTTAAAGAATCGATCAAAAATGAATTATACATTTGAAAACTAATCTCGCCTTCAATAATGTTTTCATTGGTAAAAGGAGTAAAATGAATATCAAAATCGGTATTAGTGACCATACTTGATTTTACCACAAATTCAGTATCTGCATTTAATATTACAATACCTTTAGTAGCAACTGTACTTGCTAAAGTATGAGCTGGCATAGGAAGATTCCATTGACTTGGTACAATTTCTTGAGCAATACGCTCGATAATTTTATTATCAGATTCTACTCCCTCCTGATACAAATAATAAATTTCATACACAAAAACCTCTAACATCATCATCACCAAAGGATCTGCCATATGGATATCTTCAATCCCCCAGATTTCTAAACATTTTTTCTGTATTCTGTTTTTAATTTCAATAAACTTGACGTCTTTCATATTTAATATTATTGAGAAATTGGGCTTATATTCAATTTTGTATGAAAATTAAATGGAATTAAACTTTCTATGATGGAACCTTTAACAACTATAATTGCTTTTCTTCTTATACTTGAACTTAACTCCTTGTCATCAATTTCATCTAAAGAAATAGTAACTTCTCCTAGAATTAATCTTTTTTCAAATTCAGTAATAGATTCAAATAATGATTTTCTGACTAAATCTTCCCAGTCTCTTTTCTTGATATGTTGATTAAATTCTAAATCCCAAATAATAGTTCCGTAGCTTGGTGTCTCTGGAATCTCTCCAAAAGCGGTTGTAATTATCATCATAATATTGTAAGCTATCGATTCTTCTATCTTACAAAAATTCTCTTGCGAACCATGCAGTAAAGACTTGAAATTTATGGGGTATTTAAGATATTTCATATTAAAAAAAGATTACATTTACTTTGGTAAAAATTAGGCCTACAAAACTTCCTTTACAGAAAATTACAAAAATGAAAATAAAATACTTACAAATCACTATTTTTTACAAGTTATTTTTTATTAATTTTACAAAATTAACTAAAAATCTATAAAATTATGAGCATGTTCAATTATGGCATTGGTGGTAATGAAGTAAAAATTGATGCCAATGAATCAATTTTAGAAATTCCTTCAAACAGAACCTTGTTGATTCAAAAACTTACAAATGAGCAACCCGTAGGACCCGAAGCAGTATATGATTTACAAACAGTAGAAGCTGTCTTTGAAAACTTCAAACCGAATGTAGATTTCGAATTTACTACTGAAGATGGCTCCGATTTGAGTGAATCAATGACTTTTAAAAACCTAGGAGATTTCGGAGCAAAATCGATTAGAGAAAATAGTCCTTTTTTAAATAAATTAAACACAGAGAAAGAACAAGCTTACAAAATTATAAGACAACTCTCAAGCAATAGAGGTCTAATAAAAGCTATTCAGGATCCTGCAGTTAAGGATGCAATTATAGAATTGCTTGAAAATGCAAAAAAAGAAATCAATAATAATAAACAATAAACATGGCTATCCAAACTAAAGAACAAAAAAGTCAAGGTTCATCGAACGAACAATTGTTACAAGAATCTCCAAGTAGCAAAATAAACTTGTTAAACGAATACGGAGGTTTTGCCTTTTTAGAAAACGTAATTGATGGATTATCAAACTTAAACCCTACTAGAAAAGCTAGGAAAAACATTTTTCTTCATGATGCTCAATGGGAAAGTGAGAGAACAAATCTTACTAACAAAATTGAATTGTGGTTAGATTTATTAAAAGACAATAATTCAGTTGAATCGATGATTGAAGTTGCTAATGCAAAAGCTACATCTGCAGATTCTACACTAAATAAAAATTTAAAATATGCTTTAAATGTTTCAAGAGAATTAGAAACATCATACAGAAGTGTAGCTTTATTTTATAAAAATACGGAAAGTGACAAAATTAAGAACGTAACTATCTTAAATGCAGACATTTCTCAATTGAAAGATTTAGATAACACGCTGTTTTTTGATTATGTTTCTAATGAATTAAAACAAAATTTTGATAGATTAGATTTAAGAAAAAACTACTCTATTCTTTCTGTACCAGGTTATTTGGGTTCAAATGCAGTTTTAGATAAATGGTCTAAGATAGCTCATGAGAACAAATCTGTTTTATTAACTGATTTTCAGGATCTTGAAACACCAGATGACGTTATAGATATTTTCTTTAATGCTAATCATACTGGAGGAGACATTTATAAATCAAATACCATCATGACTTGTAACTATTTGTTAGGAAGAAGTAAATATGATGAAGTAGGCGAAGAAGAAAATTTATATATTCCACCATCTACTTCATTAGCTGGTAAAATATACAAAACTTTGATGTCTCAAGTTGTTGCAGGTAAAAAGTTTGGTGGTCTTAATGAAGTAGAAAGTGTTCGTTTTGATTTGAAAAAAAGTGAAATTTCTGAACTTGAGAAAATGGGGCTAGTACCAATGGTTAATGAATATAGCAAAATCATGGCCTTCTCTGCAAAAACATTATTTAACGGAGATAACTTAGGTTTACAAACCTATTCGGTAGTTAGAGTATTTGACCACATTACAAAAGTACTTTTTGATTTCCTAAACAGAAGAGCTTTTGAGAACTGGACTACTAGAACAGAAGCAGATCTAAGAAGTCAAATCATTAAGTTTTTGGATGGAATTAAAGGTCCAACTAACCTTATTGAGAAATTTACTGTAATGAAAATTGAGCAAGATAAAACTCAAAAAGATAGAATATTGTTAGACATTCACATTACACCTTATTTTCCAGCTAAAAGTTTTGTAATTCAATTAGACGGGCATAAAGGAGATGGTCCAGAAGAAGCTGTTTGGCATAGTGATTACAAACAAGTTTAATATAATCCTAGCTTAATTTTTACCACGAAAAAGTTTAAATTTTTTGAAGGTGCTGAAAAGCACCTTTTTTAAAGTATCAGTAAATAAAACAGATTAAATAAGACTTAGGCTTTATTTGATTACATTTTATTTGCGGAAATTACAATGGCTTATAATAACTAAAAGGTGCAAAAACAATGTGTTTAAGCACCTTTTTAGCTAATTTTTTTTCTTATCTGAGCATTTATAAACATCAATACAAAGTCGGATCAAGAACAAATTTTGAGAAGGAAGTATCAAAATAAAATAAGAGATTTG
Organism: Flavobacterium sp. EDS; assembly: GCF_020991525.1. Lineage (NCBI taxonomy): Bacteria > Pseudomonadati > Bacteroidota > Flavobacteriia > Flavobacteriales > Flavobacteriaceae > Flavobacterium > Flavobacterium sp. EDS. Next base: position 1,417 of record NZ_JAJMOZ010000016.1, on the reverse strand, counting down.
CAATCTAATAATTTATCATGCTCCCTAAGAGCTTTTGAAATTTATGCTTCTTGATTTTTTAGTATAACACTTTAAAGTTGTTTCGTCTACAAATACAGAAGAAATATTACACCTATACTTTGAAGAGAATTGCAAACCTCTAGCGGAGTTTAATGAACTTCAGTTAGTATCAGGCTTTCAAGATGAGATTACCATTCAGGACTTTCCTTTGAGAGGCAAGTTTGTCTATCTACACATCAAAAGACGTCCCTGGACTAATAAAGACACAGGTGAGATCGTTAAAAGAGATTGGAATTTAGTTACTAAGGGAAGCCACATGCCTCAAGAGTTTGTGTGTGTTTTTTTAAAAATTAATAAATAAGACTGCTATTGATTGTCGAACCATTGGAAGCTTGCTTGGAGTCAATGGGAAGAAACTACAGAGACAATATAAAAAATACCTAAGTTCTTTTAGTACATGGACTCCACATGAACATGATCATCAGTGGAATTTGTACCTTGAAAATATTGGTACTCATTTATCAATTGATGAAGTAGCTTTGTCTCAAGGATAGCTTTTACTATTGTTATTAATGAGGAAGCCAGAAACAAAAATAGTTGCTTAGTTGCTATTCTTATCAGAACAAAGGCTGATCAGGTTATTGAACATATCTGATAAATTGATTACAAAAAAAACAAAAAAACAAAAAAATTGTGTCCAAGAGATAACACTTGACATAGCCAATTCCTTGAAATTGATTTCCAAAAGATGTTTTCCAAAAGATGTTTTCCAAAAGATGTTTTCCAAAAGTCGTGCAGGTTACCGATAGATTTCATGTTCAAAAATTAGCTCTAGAAGCATTACAGGAGCTTAGAATCAAATATCGTTGGGAAACTATGGATGCTGAGAATCGAAAAGAGAGGGCAAAACCTATATCCCAGAACTTTTCTCTAATGCAGACTCTGTAAAGCAGTTGTTAGCCAGAAGCAGATGTATTCTTTATAAATCTAGTAAAAAATGGATTGAGAGACAAAATAAAAGAGCTCAGATCTTATTTTAGCCTATATCCTGATATAAAAACAACTCATAGACTAGTACAGCACCTTCGTGGGATTTATAACAACAAACTCATTGCTATGATCAAACTAGCACATTAATATAGCAATGTAGAAGAATCAGGTTTTAAGAACTTTAATATCCTACTAATACCATAACGTTTAATTACTAGTCAATCTTAAACTATTTTGATAATAGAAGTACTAATGACTAATGTTCAGCGGAATCTTTTAACGCTAAAGTATAAGCGTTTAGACGTCAATTTAAAAGAGTACGAAAAGTGATTTCTTCTTATTCAGATTATCTAATCTTTTTGGATAATCCCCAACTTTTGAACTTGATCCGTATTTTTTTGAGTAATTATCTAAAAAGTTTTGGACA